>JBIOZN010000488.1:0-3738 GCA_044871175.1 Acidimicrobiales bacterium
CCGAGCCCCCGCCACCGCCTGTGCAGGCGGCGAGGACGATGACCGCGAGGGCGGCGACGAACGCGCGCCCGCGACGCGCCGTGGCAGCGATGGGCTCCTCCCCCGATCGTGTCGAACTCGGGCACCCTAGGGGCCGGTCTGGGGCCGGATCAGGCGACGGCCGCCACCGTCACGCGAGTGGAACAGGCCAGGCACCGTGCCAGGATCGGGCCGTGCCGACCGACTTGCTGTACCTGCGCGACGCCTACCTGCAGGCGTTCACGGCCACCGTGCGGGCCGTCGACGGCGACCGGATCGCGCTCGACCGCACCGCCTTCTACCCCACCGGGGGCGGCCAGCCGCACGACACCGGCACGCTGGGCGGTCGTCCGGTGGTTGAGGTGCGCAAGGACGGCGCCGAGGTGTGGCACACGCTCGCCGCCGACGGCGACGGCGGCGGCGGCGACGCGCCTGTGCCGGCCGTCGGCGCCACGGTCGAGGGTGCTCTCGACTGGTCCCGGCGCCACGCGCTCATGCGCACGCACACCGCGCTGCACGTGTTGTGTGGTGTCATCTGGAACGAGTGGGGCGTGCCCGTCACCGGCGGCAACATGGAGCCGCTGGCGGCGCGCATGGACTTCGAGTTCGACCCGCTGCCCGCCGGCTTCGGGCCCCGCGTCGAAGAGCTGGTGAACACCGAGCTGGCCGCCGACCGGCCCATCGAGGTCCGCTTCCTGCCGCGCGACGCCGCCCTGGCCGACGCCGATCTCATCCGCACCAAGGTCAACCTCATCCCCGCATCAGTGGAGGAGATCCGCGTGGTCGACATCGTCGGGCTCGACAAGCAGGCCGACGGCGGCACCCATGTCGCTCGCACCGGGGAGGTCGGGCGGGTGGTCGTGCAGAAGACCGAGAGCAAGGGCCGAGCCAACAAGCGCATCCGCCTCGCGGTGGTGGACTGACATGGTGGCCGCCTCGCTCGACGCCTTACGCGCCGAGTTGCACCGGTGGGCGCCCGTGGTCGTCGCCTTCAGCGGCGGTGCCGACTCGGCCTTCCTGGCCTGGATGGCGGCCGACACGCTCGGTCCCGACGCCGCTGCGGCCGTGACGGCCACCTCACCGTCCCTGCCGCCGAGCGAGCTGGCGGCGGCCGGCGAGCTGGCCCGGGCGTGGGGCCTGCGGTGGTCCGCGGTCGCCACCGACGAGCTCGACCGGGTCGCCTACCGCACCAACGGGGCCGACCGCTGCGCCCACTGCAAGGACGCGCTGATGGACGCCCTCGCCCCGATCGCCGCCGCCTGCGGGGCGACCGTGGTGCTGGGCGTGAACGTGGACGACCTGGGCGACCACCGGCCCGGCCAGGCCGCCGCCGCCGGCCGGGGAGCCGCCTTCCCGCTGGTGGCCGCCGGGTTCACCAAGGCCGACGTGCGCGCCTGGAGCCGGCGGCTCGGCCTGGTCACCTGGGACAAGCCGGCCGCCGCCTGCCTGGCGTCGCGCGTCCCCTACGGCACGCCCGTGACTTTCGCCGTCCTCGACCGGGTGGGCCGGGCGGAGGCGGGCGTGCGAGCCCTGGGCTTCCCCGAGCTGCGAGTGCGCCACTACGGCGACACGGCCCGGCTCGAGGTCCCGGTGGCCGCCTTCGGCGCGGTGCTCCACCAGCGGGAGGCGGTGGTGGCGGCGGTGCACGCCGCCGGGTACCGCTACGTGACGCTCGATCTCGAGGGGCTGCGCTCGGGCAACCTCAACGCCGCCCTCACCACCCCTGCGTCCCCGGCCCACCCTTGAACGGGCCGACGACGCGTGAGGTGATCCAGCCGCCGTAGAAGTCGCCCGGGTTGGGCTGGACCCGTTCGTCGTCCACCCAGCATTCGTCCAGGAGGCGGGCGTAGAAGGCGAAGTGGCCCTGAATGGCGGCGTAGGCGCGCACAGGCTGCTGGTAGCTCCACGCCGCGTCCAGCACCCGCACGTCGCCCACCTGCACGGCCCAGTACGTGGCCGCCCCCTTCCACTCGCAGAACGAGCGCGAGCGGGTGCGGTAGAGGTGCTCGAGGGCGCAGTCCTCGGGCGGGAGGTAGTACACCGGCGGCTGGCTCGTCTCCAGGATGCGCAGCGACCGCCGGGAGTCGGCGATCACCGTCCCCGCGTGCACCACCCGGACGTGCGCCGAGGCGGGGTCGACGGCGGGCGGGCGAGGGTAGTCCCACACGCTCTCCTGGCCGGGTCCCGGTTCGACACGCGGCGGGCGCACAGCGCCAGTCTGGCGGCTGGCGGCGCCAAGTTGGGAGTCAAGATGGGAGCCGTGGACCGCCCGTGCGTGCTCGACCCGGCCGCCTACACCCGCGACGACCTGGCCGGGACGCTGGCGGCCCTCGGTCCGTGGTGGGCTCAGCTGGTGGCCGGGCGGGACGAAGCCGACGCCCTCGTCGTCACCCAGGCCGCCGACGCGGCCGCCACCGTGGCCGGGTTGGGCGCCCGCCTCGGCCTGGCGCTGCCCCCGCCCCCCGAGGACGACCTGCACGAGGTCATCGCCTGGTTCGACCGCACCGGCGAGGTGGTGGCCGCCACAGTGCGGCGTGCGGATGCCGCCGGCGTCGCGCTGGCCGCCCCGGCCGTGGTGACGGCGGTCGACGACCTGCTCGATGCCGGCGACCGCCTGCGCGCCGCCGGCATCCTGCCGCCGTCGGCCCGCGGCACGGTGGTGGCCCTGCACCGGGGCGAGGGCGGCGTACCCAAGCATCCCGTCGACGAGCTCGTGATCGCGCCCGATGGCGTCGTGGGCGACCGCCAGGCGGTGCGCCGTCATCACGGCCGGCCGTGGCAAGCGGTGTCGCTGTGGTCGGCTGAGGTGATCGAGCGCTTCGCCGTCGCCGGTCATCCGATCGCCGCCGGCCGGGCGGGGGAGAACGTCACCGTGGCCGGGCTGCCGTGGGCCGACGTGCGCTCCGGGAGCCGCCTGCAGTTGGGTGACGCGCTGGTGGAGGTCAGCGTGTTCGCCCTGCCGTGCACCCAGAACGCCCGCTGGTTCGTGGGCGGCCATTACGACCTGATGCACCACCGCCGGGGTCCGGTGAGCCGCGTGTACGCCTCGGTGCTGCGCCCGGGGCGAGTGCGCACGGGTGACCCCGCCGTGCTCGAGCCCGACGAGCTGTACGGCTCGGGCCGTGGCTGAGGCGGGTCGGGGCGTGGCCGAGCCGGCGTACGGCCCGGGACGTGCCTGAGCCGGCACTGGGCTCGCGGCGTGACTGACCCGGCGCTCGGCCCCTACGCCTCGGCGCTGGTCGACGCCGTCGATGCCGCCCTGCCCGCCTGGGTCGAGCGCTCGGTGGCGCGCCTGGTGGTCACGGTGCGGGGCTCGCTGCCCGCCGACGTCGGGGCGGCGGCGCACGCCGCCGGCGTGCAGGCGCGCCAGGAGGTGGGGGCGCGGCTGCGCCGGCTCCTCGCCACCGACATCGACGCCCAGCGCACCAATCCGCTCAGCGTGCTGCGGGACGCCGCGCGCTATCCCACCGAGGTGGCGCGGGCCGCCGGAGTGCCGCCGGTCGCGCGGGACCCGTTCAGGGAGCGCCACTTCCCCGACGACATCTACGACCTGGCCCCGGCGACCTGGGGCGACATCGACGAGGCGGTGGTCGAGCCCGGGCTGGTGTGGAGCGCGTGGAAGGCCAGTGAGCATCTGCGCCGCCGCCGGGCCGAGGGCCGCCCATGACCGCCCGCAGGCCCGGCCGCTCTGCGTGGGCGACGCGTCTCGGTCATCATGGA
>JBIOZN010000489.1:0-8019 GCA_044871175.1 Acidimicrobiales bacterium
GAGCCGGCGTGGTAGGCCTCGTCCTGGCGGCGGTGCAGGTCCTCGATCTTGTCGGCCATCGTGGCGATGGCGGGCGCCGACCCTGCCTCCGCCGTGGCCGTCTCAGCAGTCACGTGCCCCGACGCTACTGCGTCACGTCCGCCGCCCTTCCGGCGGCGCGCCGCCGCCACGGGACGGTGCCTTCCAGCTCGATCTCCAGGGAGAAGGACAAGAACGTGCGCACCACGACGATGATCCCGAGCGTGACGGCGCTCTGCAACGTGGCGTCGACCGTGATCGTGCGCACGATGTCGGCGATGATGAGCACCTCCAGTCCCAGCAGGATGGCGCGCCCGATGTCCTGGCGAGCCCGCTGGTAGGCGGCGTCATGCTGGCCGCGACCGACGGCGGCCGCCGCCCTGCCCAGCGCGACCAGGGAGCCGACGGCCAGGATGGCCACGCCTGCGACCTCGAACGATCGCGACAGCAGCTTCATCCATTCTTCGAAGTCCATGCTCAGCTGGAGAGCACCTGGTTGAGGTCGTAGCGCACCGGCCGGTCGAGCTGCTCGAAGGTGCACGACTCGGGGTCGCGGTCAGGACGCCACCGCCGGAACTGGCCGGTGTGCCGGAAACGGTCGCCCTCCATGTAGTCGTAGGCCACCTCCACCACCAGCTCGGGCCGGAGCGGCTGGAACGAGAAGTCCTTGCCGCGGCTCCAACGCGACATCTGCGCGCCGGGCGCGAACTCCCAGCCCTCGCCCATCCACGGGTGGGGCTCGCCCTCGGCCAGCCGGTAGGGGGCCAGCTCGTCGAGCAGCTCCTTGCGGCGAGCGGCGTTGAACGAGGCCGTCACCCCGACGTGGCGCAGGCGGCCCTCGTCGTCGTACAGGCCCAGGAGCAGCGACCCGACGACCGGGCCGGTCTTGTGGTAGCGGAAGCCGGCCACCACGCAGTCGGCGGTGCGTTCGTGCTTGACCTTCACCATCAGCCGCTTGTCGGGCACGTAGGCGATGTCGTCGGGCTTGGCCATGATGCCGTCGAGCCCGGCCCCCTCGAACTGCTCGAACCAGTGTTGGGCCACGTCGACGTCGCGAGTGATGGGCGCGACGAACACCGGCGGTTGCGCGTCGGCGAGGGCGGCTTCGAGGGCCGCCCGGCGCTCGACGAAGGGCCGGTCGAGGTAGGCGGTGTTGTCGAGAGCGAGCAGATCGAAGGCGATGAACGCCGCCGGCGTCTGCTCGGCCAGCATGTTCACGCGGGAGGCGGCCGGGTGGATGCGTTGCTGGAGCGCCTCGAAATCGAGCTTGTCGTCGATGACGACCACGATCTCGCCGTCGACGACGCACCGCTCGGGCAGCTGGGCCTGCACGGCGGCCACGACGTCGGGGAAATAGCGGGTCATGGGCCGCTCGTTGCGGCTGCCCAGCTCGACCTCGTCGCCGTCGCGGAACACGATCGTCCTGAACCCGTCGAACTTGGGCTCGTAGGACATCCCTGGCGGAATGGACGGTTGGATCTTGGCCAGCATCGGCTTGACCGGCGGCATGACGGGCAGGCGCACGGGGGACCAGGGTAGGGGCTGGCCTTGTGGAGACTTGGCGTCGCAGGACGACCCGAAGTCCCCACAGAGTCAGCGGCGGGCGGCGGCCAGGGCCCCGGCCCGGCCCACCAGCCGGTCGGCACCGAGGCGCTTGGCCATGGCCTTGAAGTCGCCCCGGGCCCCCTGCCAGCTCCAGTCGCCGACCCGGCCGACGTCCACATCGGTCTCCACCGTGGCGATGCGGCGGAATAGCAGGGCCAGCTCGAAGTCGCCCCGCAGCTGGGCGGCCAGCTTGCCCGCCCCCCGCAGTCCGGGGACGTCCCACTGCCCGCCCGCCGGCGGGATGGCCTCGAGGTGTCCGTAGCGTGCCAGCACGGCCGATGCGCTCTTGGCCCCCCAGCCGGGAATCCCCGGGTAGCCGTCGGCGCTGTCGCCGACGAGGGCCAGCCAGTCGGGGATGGAGGTCGGGGGGACGCCGAACTTGGCCGTCACGGCGGCCTCGTCCAGCACGAGCTGCTTGCGCCGGTCGAGCTGGACGACCCGCTCGCCGCGCACGCACTGCCCCAGGTCCTTGTCGGGCGTGCAGAGCCACACCCGTTCGACGGCGGCCTCGGCGGCGGCCACGACCGCGGCGGCGGCCATGGCGTCGTCAGCCTCGAGCTCCACCATGGCCCACACCGTGACGCCCATGGCCTCCAACGCCTCTTCCAGCACCGGGATCTGGGCCAGTAGCTCGGGGGGCATGCCGGCGCTGGTCTTGTAACCCGGCCACAGGTCGTTGCGGAAGCTCTCGATGACGTGGTCGGACGCCACGCCGACGTGGGTGGCTCCGTCAGCCAAGAGCTGGAGCACCGAGCCCAGGACGCCGACGGTGGCCCCGTACGCCCCGGGGTCGGGCCGGCCGTAGTGGTGCCGGAACAGCTCGTAGGTGCCGTCGACCACGTGGACGTCCATGCGGCGGGCACGTTAGGGGCCGGAGGAAAGGGAAAGGCCCGGCCATGGGCGACCGGGCCTCTCAACCTTTGATGAGGCCGGCGTAGGGGGGTACGCCTGGTGGCCTCGTTCGGAGCCGGCGCCGGGGGGGCAGCGCTCGTCTCGTGACCGCCATTCTGCCCGAGGGCAACGCCATCTACACGGATTTGTGACCGATGCCCCGGCCCCGCGCCCGGTCAGGCCACCCGCCGGCGCCCTCGTCCCAGCGGTCCGCCCACGAGGGCGCCCACCGCCAGCAGCAGGAAGCCGAGCACGGTGAGCCAGCCGCCCTCTCGAAGGCTGATGTTGCGGTTGAGGTCGAGGGCGGCGTTGTTGGAGTCGTTGTTGAGGTAGGCATGGAAGTTGAGCCAGCCGAACAACGCCCACAACGCCGCCAGCAGGGCGAGCAGGGCGCCGACGATCCGGGCGACCCGGTTGGCGCTGAAGGCGGCCACGAGGGCCAGCGCGCCGGCGACCAGCCCGACGACCCAGCCCCAGCGGAACCACGTTTCCGAGAGCACGTTGGGGTTGGCGTTGCGCTCGTCGACGATGTTCTTGATGTAGGTCCCGACGTCGCTGCGGTTGCTGCCGTCGAGCCACTTCAGGCCGAGCAGCCCGACGACCACGAGCACCGCCCCGGCGACGGCGAGCAGGGGCCCGAGCCAGGCCGCCCCGCGGCGGGCGGCGGCCGTCTCGGGCGGCGCGGCCGTCGTGGGCCACACGGCAGTGGCGCCCGGGGTGGTCCAGAGTTGCTCGCCCGGAGGTGCGAACCCTGTGGTGGGCGGCCGTCCCGTCGGCGCCTGCCAGCCGACGCTGGGCTGGGCCCAGCCGCCGCTCGTGGCCTCGCCAGGGGCTCCGCCCGTCGTGGCCCCGCCGGTCGTGGCGCCGCTGCCGGTCGTCCCGGTGCCCAAGCTCGTGCCGCCGGTCGTACCCGGGCCAAACGTCACGGTGCTGCCGGCGTCCGGGCCGAGCGTCGAGGTGCTGCTGGTCCCCGCGACCGGGACGGCGTCGCGGGCCTGCGTGCCCTGGAGGTCGGCCACGTGCTCGGTCCAGGCCCGCCCGTCGTGGTAGCGGCGCGCGAAGCGGCCGTACGGGTCGGGGTACCACCCCGGCTGGTACATGTTCACGGGGCTACTCCTGCACGAGCTCGATGAGCGTGCCGAAGCTCCCCTTGGGGTGCACGAAGGCGACCGTGGTGCCCCGCGACCCGGGGCGGGGGGCCTGGTCGATGGCCTGCCCACCGGCGGCCAGAACCGAGGCGAGGGCGGCGCCGCAGTCGGCCACCCGGTAGCCGATGTGATGCAGGCCCTCGCCCCGCTTGTCGAGCGCCTTGGCCACGGGCGAGTCGGGCCGCGTGGGCGTGAGCAGCTGCACGTAGCTGTCGGCCACCTTGAGCAGCGCCTCCTCGACACCGTCGGACTCCACCACCTCCCGGTGGTCGACCGAGGCGCCGAACGCGCGCCGGTAGTAGTCGATGGCGGCCTCGAGGTCGCGCACGGCGATGGCGACGTGGTCGATCTCGGTGAGCAGCGGGGCGGGCGTGTCGCTCATGCCCCGAACTATGCCCCGTGGCGACGGAACAGGGTGATGCGGTCCTCGCCGATCTTGGCCCGGCGCTCGGGATCGTCGATGCCCAGGCCCTCGCCCGGCGCCAGGCACAGGACGCCGATCTTGCCCTCGTGCAGGTTGTGGTGCACCTGCTGGGCCGCCTCACCCGTCTGTTCCAGCGGGTACACCGTCGACAGGATCGGGTGGATGCGGCCCATGGAGATCAGCCGGTTGGCGGCGTAGGCCTCCGCGTAGTTGGCGAAGTGAGAGGCGATGAGCCGCTTCAGCTTCATCCAGAAATGGCGGTTGTCGAACTCGACCATGTAGCCCGACGTGGCCGCGCACGTGACGACGGTCCCGCCCCGCTTGCACACGAAGATGGACGCCCCCATCGTGTGGCGGCCGACGTGTTCGAACACGATGTCGGGGTCCTCACCGACCAGGCTGCGGACGTCCTTCCCGAAGCGCCGCCACTCGGCTTCGTCCTGGGTCTCTGCGCCCTCGTCGCCGTGCCAGAACTGGTAGCCGGCGGCCCGGCGGTCGATCACCGCTTCCACGCCCAGGTCTTCGAGCAGCTTCACCTTCTCTGGGCTCGACACGATCGCCACGGGGATGCCGCCGCCGTTCAGCACGTACTGGACGGCGTAACCGCCGATCCCGCCGGTGGCGCCCCACACCAGCACGACGTCGCCCTGCTTCATGCGGGCGGCGTTGCGGCTCACCAGCATGCGGTAGCTGGTGGAGTTGCACAGCGCGTTGCACGCCGCCTCCTCCCAGCTGAGGTGAGTGGGCTTGGGCATGAGCTGGTTGGCCTTGACGAGCGCGAGGTCGGCCAGGCCGCCGAAGTTGGTCTCGAAGCCCCAGATGCGCTGGTTGGCGGCCAGCATCGAGTCGTCGTGGGCGCTCGGGTCCTGGTCGTCGACGCTGTTGCAGTGCACCGTGACCCGGTCGCCCGGTTTCCAGTTGCGCACCGCCGAGCCCACGCCCAGCACGACCCCGGACGCGTCCGAGCCCACGACCTGGTAGTCGCGGGCGTGCCGGCGGCCCCATTCGCTCTCCCGACCCAAGCGGTCGAGGAAACCGAACGTGGGCAGCGGTTCGAAGATCGACGTCCACACGGTGTTGAAGTTGATGGCGCTGGCCATCACGGCGATGTAGGCCTCGTCGGGGGCGAGCTCGGGGGTGGGCACATCTCCGATGCGCAGGCTCTGGCGGGGGTCCTTGTCGGCCGACGCCATGCCCTCGAACATGCCGACGTCTTCCCGACGCACGGTGACCGCCCGGTAGTGGTCGGGGATGGGCAGGGCGGCGATGTCCGCGCCCGATGCGCCGGCCTGAATGGCCTCGAGAATCGCTTGCATAGGGGCGAACCTACCGAGTGGTAACCGGCGGGCGCCAGGGGTCTACGATATGCGTCATGCCTGGTTCTTACCTCGTCGCTGGTGCCCGCACCCCCATCGGCAAGATGTCGGGGGGGCTGGCCTCGTTCTCGGCCATGGAGTTGGGCGGTGTCGCCATCAAGGCCGCGCTGGAGCGGGCGGGGCTGACGCCCGAGCAGATCGACTACGTGTTCATGGGGCAGGTCCTGCAGGCCGGCCAGGGCCAGATCACGGCCCGGCAGGCGGCCCAAAAGGCCGGCATCCCGTTGCGCGTGCCCGCCACCACCGTCAACAAGGTGTGCCTGTCCGGCCTGAACGCCATTCACCTGGCCGACCTCACCATCCAGGGCGGCGACGCCGAGGTCGTCGTGGCCGGCGGCATGGAGTCGATGACCAGTGCCCCCTACATCCTGCCCGGCGCCCGCGCCGGCTTCCGCTACGGCGATACCCAGCTGCGCGACGCCATCATCGCCGATGGCCTGTGGTGTGCCTTCGAGGCCTGCCTCATGGGGCTGGGCACCGAGCGCTACGCCCAGAGCCTGGAGATCAGCCGGTCGGCCCAGGACGAAGCGGCGGCCAAGAGTCACGAGCGCGCCGCGGCCGCCATCAAGGACGGCCGCTTCACCGACGAGATCGTCCCGGTGCCCGTGCCCCAGCGCAAGGGCGAGCCGGTGCTGGTGGAGACCGACGAGGGGGTGCGCCCGGGCACCACGGCCGACACGCTCGGGGCGCTGAAGCCCGCCTTCGACTCCGCCGGCAACATCACCGCCGGCAATGCCAGCCAGATCTCCGACGGCGCGTCGGCCATCGTGGTGGCGTCGGAGGCCGCCGTCGAGCGCCACGGGCTCACGCCGCTCGGGCGCATCGTGTCGTACGGCCAGGTGGCGGGCCCCGAGGACGTGAGCCTGCTGCACCAGCCGAGCGGGGCGATCTTCGCCGCCCTCGAGAAGGTGGGCAAGAAGCCGTCCGACCTCGACCTGTTCGAGCTCAACGAGGCCTTCGCCGCTGTCGGATTGGCTTCCATGAAGGACCTGGGCATCACCGACGAGGTCACCAACGTGAACGGCGGCGCCATTGCCCTGGGTCATCCCATCGGCATGAGCGGCAACCGGCTGGCGCTGACGCTGCTGCACGAGCTGCGCCGCCGCGGCGGCGGCACCGGCGCGGCCGCCCTGTGCGGGGGCGGCGGCCAGGGCGACGCCCTCATCCTCGAAACCGTCTGACCGTCGCGGCGCGGCCCTCCGCGGCCTCCGCAGCGTTGGGTCACTTTCGCGTCGTATGTGCGCGAAAAGTGACCCAACCCTTCCGGCGGCTAGGGTTGCGTGATGCAACTGAAGGGGGACCGGCGGCTGCATCCGGCGTGGACCGTCGCCGGGGTCACCTTCGTCACGTTGCTCGGCGCGTCGGGCTTCCGGTCGGTGCCGGGCGTGCTGCTGGTGCCGCTCGAGGACGAGTTCGGTTGGAGCCGGGCCACCACGTCGGTGGCGGTGTCGGTCAACCTCATCCTGTTCGGGCTCATCGGGCCCTTCGCCGCCGCCCTCATGGGCCGGGTCGGCCTGCGCCGGGTGGTGATGAGCGCTCTGGTCATCGTGGCCGCCGGGGCCCTGGGCACGACGGCGATGACGGCCGCGTGGCAGCTCGTCCTGCTGTGGGGCGTGGTCGTGGGCGTGGGCACGGGCTGCATGGCGACGGTGCTGGCGGCCACCGTCGCCAACCGCTGGTTCGTCGCCTGGCGCGGCCTCGTGGTCGGCGCGCTCACCGCCGCCACCGCCACCGGCCAACTCGTCTTTCTGCCCTTGCTGGCCTCGCTGGCCGACAACGTGGGGTGGCGGTGGGTGTCGGTCACGGTGGCACTTTCGGCCCTGGCCGTGGTCCCCCTCGTCGCCCTGTTCCTGCGGGACCGGCCCGAGGACGTGGGGGCCCGGCCCTATGGCGCGCGCGCCGACTACGAGCCGCCGGCGCCCATTGACCACCCCATCCAGGCCGCCTTCGACGGGCTGCGCCTGGCCTGGCACAGCGGTGCCTTCTGGCTGCTGGCCGGCAGCTTCTTCGTGTGCGGCGCCTCCACCAACGGCCTGATCGGCACCCACTTCATCGCCGCCGGCATCGATCACGGCCACAGCGAGACCGGCGCCGCCAGCCTGTTGGCCCTCATCGGTGTGTTCGACATCGCGGGCACGCTGGCCTCGGGGTGGCTGACCGACCGCGTCGACCCCCGCCGGCTGCTGTTCGCCTACTACCTGCTGCGGGGCCTGTCGCTGCTGGTGCTGCAGCAGGCTCTCGACGCCCAGCAGGCCGGGCTGCTCGCCTTCATGGTGTTCTACGGGCTCGACTGGGTGGCCACCGTGCCGCCCACGATCGCCCTGTGCAACGAGGTGTTCGGGCGCGACCGCGCCACCGTCGTGTACGGGTGGGTGTTCGCCGGCCACCAGATCGGTGCCGCCGTCGCCGCCTGGTTCGCCGGGTGGACCCGGGAGGCGACGGGCTCGTACCAGCTGAGCTTCCTGGTGGCCGGTGGCCTGTGCCTGGTGGCGGCCGTCGGCGTGCAGCACGTCCGGGCACCAGGCGCCCACGACACGGCCGCACGGCCGACCGGCGT
>JBIOZN010000490.1:0-19063 GCA_044871175.1 Acidimicrobiales bacterium
CCCCTTGCGGGTGAACAGCTCGAGGGCGCTCACGTCGTTGCGGTGGGCCAGCCAGCGCCCGACGGGTTCGTCGCCCAGGGGTTGGGCGGGGCCCGTCGCCGTGCACGCGCGATCGACCAGGGCCATGGTGGCCTCGACGAGGGCCTCGTCGCCTTCGTCGAGCACCAGCAGCCCGGCGGCGGTGCCGTCGCCCCCGACGTAGCCGTGGCGGGCCGTCTCGGCCTCGTCATAGAGGCGCAGCACGGCGGGCGTGGCGCCGGCCCGCAGGATGCGCCGGCACGCCTCGAGCCCGTCGGCGAACCGGGGGAAGGCGTAGGCGGCCCGGCGTTCGGCTGGCGGCGCAGGGTGGATGCGCAGGCGGGCGCCGGTGATGACGCCGAGGGTGCCCTCCGAACCCACGAACAGCTGGGTGAGGTCGGGCCCGGTGGCGGCGCGGGGCGAGCCGCCGGTGGTGAGCGTGCGGCCGTCGGCCAGGGCGACGTCGAGCCCCGCGACCATGTCCTCGACCTTGCCGTACCGGGTCGAGTACTGGCCGGCCGACCGGCACGCCAGCCACCCGCCGACGGTGGACAGCTCGACCGACTGGGGCCAGTGGCCGAGGGTGGCGTCGTGGCCCGAGCGGAGCTCGGCTTCGAGATCGTGGCCGAAGGTGCCCGGGAGCACGGCGGCCAGCCCGCTGGCGGCGTCGACGGCGACCGTGCCGGCCAGGCCGGTGAGGTCGAGCACGACGCCCCCGTGCACGGGCACGCTGGCGCCGCACACGCCCGAGCGGCCGCCCGCGGGGGTGACGGGGACGTGGGCGTCGTGGCAGCGGCGCAGGATCTCGGGGACCTGGGCGGCCGCGGTCGGGCGGACGACGGCGGCGGCCAGGCCGGCGACCTCGCCCGACAGGGCCCAGCCCACGGCCAGCGGCCACCAGTCGCGGCTGGCCTCGGCCCGCTCCGCCGGGGCGGTGGTGACGGCCGCGCCGGTGGCCGCGAGCTGCTCGAGGAGGGCGTCGGGCACGTCGGCCACCCGGGCGGCCAGGCGAGGGCGGACGGCGGCGCCGTCGGGAAAGGCGATGGGGCTGACGGGCGTACCCATCAGCTGCGCCCCCGTCTCGGCGCGATTTCCGCCATCTGTGGCGGGATTCGCGCCGAGACCGGCAGGGCCGACGTCTTCACGGCTGCACCGCCGGGACCGGCTCACCCACCGCCGCCCCTGCGTCGGTGGCGTCTTCCGGCGCGGGCAGGAGGTAGCGCGGCGTGAGGCTCGTCTCCGGCAGCCCGCCCGCGGCCCGCTCGTGGGCGACCGATTCGGTGTAGGCCCGGACCTGGCGATCGGCCTCGGCCGCGTCCCACCCCAGTTCGGGGGCGATGAGGGCGGCGACGCCGGGCGCCGCCGCCACCGAGTCGTCCCGGGCCAGGATGCGCGCCCGGGTGCGGCGGCTGAGCACGTCGTCCAGTGTGACGGCCATCTCGTGGCGCACCGCCCAGATGGCCTCGGCCCGCAGGTAGGGGAGGCCGGGCACGAGCGGGCCGGCCAGGTCGCCGTCCAGCAGCGCCTCCACGCCCGGCGCCTCGGTGCCGTAGCGCCCGGCCAGGTGGGTGGCCAGCGTCGAGCCCGCCGGCGGGTCGATGTAGCCCTCGGCGCCGAGCAGCGGGACGCGCTTGGTGCGGCTGCGGGGACCTCCGCCCCGGCGGGCCATCACCTCGTCCACCGCGTCGGCGGCCATCCGCCGGTAGGCGGTGAGCTTGCCGCCGGTGACGCTGATGACTCCCGACGCGCTGGTGGCCACCCGATGGCGGCGCGACAGGTCGGCCGTGCGCCCCGAGCCGGCCGCCTTCACCAGGGGCCGGAGGCCCGCCCAGGTCCCGGTCACGTCGGCCACGGTGACCTCCGGGCGGATGCAGCGGTTGAGCGCATCGAGGACGTAGCGGATGTCGTCGGGGGTGCACTGGGGGTCGTCGAAGGGGCCGCCGTAGTCGGTGTCCGTGGTGCCCACGTAGGTGAGCTCGCCCCAGGGGACGACGAACAGGCTGCGCTTGTCTCGGGGCACCGGGATCACGACGGCGATGTCGTTGCGGACCTTGGCCCACGGCAGGGTGACGTGGATGCCCTTGGCGGGCCGGATGGTGCACGGGTTGACGCCCTCGTCCAGCCCGCGGATGTCGTCGGCCCACACCCCGGCGGCGTTCACGACCGCCCGGGTGCGAACGTCGATGCGGTGGCCGTCGGCCTCCACGACGACCCGGTCGACCTGGTCGTGGGCGTCTTTGCCCATGGCGACGACGGCCGCGTGGTTGGCCAGGACGGCCCCGTGGGCGGCGGCGGTTCGGGCGACGGCCAGACAGAGGCGGGCGTCGTCGGCCTGGGCGTCGTAGTACAAGTAGGCCGAGGCCAACCGCTCGGCGGGCATGGTGGGCAGGTGGGCGAGCGCCTCGTCGCGGGTGAGGCGCTGGTGGAGGCGCCCGATGCGCACGCCGCCGGTGAGGTCGTACATCCACATGGCCGACCCCAGGGCGCGGGCGATCCGGGGGTTGATGACGCCGTCGCGGGTGAGGATCGGGATCATGAACGGCATCAGCCGCACCAGGTGCGGAGCCAGCTTGCGCAGGAGCTGGCGCTCGGCCAGACCCTCGTACACGAGGCGGACCTCGCCCTGCTGCAGGTAGCGCAGGCCGCCGTGGACCAGTTTGGAGCTCTTCGACGACGTCCCCGAGCCGAAGTCGTCCCGTTCGACCAGGGCCACCGTCAGCCCCCGGGTGGCGGCGTCGAGGGCAATCCCCACGCCGGTGATGCCGCCGCCCACGACCACGACGTCGAAGGTCTCGTCGGCCAGCCGGGCGAGCATGGGGGCGCGAGCGAAGCTCACCGGTGGGGCGGGCACCGGGCCATGGTAGGCGGCCCTCCCGCTGCGCCACCCAGCCCGGCCTGTGGTCGCCCTTCACTGTCCGTGGGCGCACGCCCGGAAACCGCCCGAATGGAGACTGGTGCGGTCGGGAACGGGGCCCTACGATTCCCCGCCGCGGTTCCCACGGGCGGGGGTCCGCACCCAGCCTCACGTGACCAATCACCACCAGGGAATGCTGTTGCCGGATATCAAGTGGCGCGAGCTCGGCGCCTGCCGAGGCCTCGCACCAGAGATCTTCTACCCGCTCACCGACGAGGAGGCCGAGACGGCCAAGGCCGTGTGCGCCCGGTGCGCCGTGCAGACGGCATGCCTGGAGCACGCCCTGGCCCATCGGGAGAAGGAAGGGATCTGGGGGGGTGCCACCGAACGTGAGCGCCGCCGGATCATCCGCCAGCGCCGTCGCAGCGCCTGACCCGGCGATCGCTCGCACTCGGGACCCGGAGGCGGAGGCGATTCCGGATCCGGTCTCGCCGGCCTCGACCCCGGACGGCGTTGGGTCGGCACCGTCGGCCCCGCCGGCCCAGTCCGCCTTGACGCCGACCCCGCCCACACTGGCGGCCCTCGGAGGGTGGCCGGCGGTCCTGGCGCCGCTCATGGCCGGCCGTGACCTGCCGTCGGACGCGACCCGGGCGGCGATGGCCGAGATTCTGGAGGGCGCGGCCACCCCCGCCCAGCTGGCCGGCTTCGTCGTCGCCCTGCGCATGAAGGGTGAGACCGTCGCCGAGCTCACCGGCCTGCTCGAGGCCATGCTGGCGGTGGCCGAGCTCGTCCCTCTGGCCGACGACGTGCGCGACCGGGCCGTCGATCTGGTGGGCACAGGCGGCGATCGCAGCCACTCGATCAACGTGAGCACCCTGGCCAGCCTGGTGGTGGCGGCGGCCGGGGTGCCGGTGTGCAAACACGGCAACCGGGCGGCCTCGTCGTCGTGCGGGGCGGCCGACCTGCTCGAGGTGCTCGGCGTCCGGCTCGAGCTCACGCCGGCCGACGTGGTCCGGTGCGTCTCGTCGGCGGGCATGGCGTTCTGCTTCGCCCCCCGCTTCCATCCCGCGCTGCGCCACGCCGGGCCGCCCCGCCGGGAGCTGGGGGTGCCCACGGCGTTCAACATCCTGGGGCCGATGGCGAACCCCGGGCGGGTACGGCGCTACGTCGTCGGGGTGGCCGACCCGGCGGTCGCGCCCAAGATGCTGGGTGTGCTGCGGGCGGCGGGAGCGACGGACGCACTGGTGGTGCACGGCGACGACGGGCTCGACGAGCTCACGACCACGGGGCCGAGCACCGTGTGGCGGTGGGACGGCGCCGAGGTCGTCACTGCACGGGTCGACCCGGTGGCGCTGGGGCTGGCACCGGCGTCACCCGCCGATCTGCGCGGGGGCGAGCCGGCGCGGAACCGGGACTACGCCCTGGCCGTGCTGGGGGGCGCCCGCGGGGCGCATCGCGACATCGTCTGCCTGAACGCCGCCGCCGGCTTGCTGGTGGCCGGCGTCGTGCCCGGACTGGCCGAGGGGATCGAGCAGGCGGCGGCGACGCTCGATGCCGGTGCGGCGATGGCCGCCCTCGAACGCCTGGTGGCGGCGTCCCAGGGCGTGGCCGCGGCCCCGTGAGGGTGATGCCGGCCGGCGGCGGCGCCGTGAAGGGGACGCCGGCCGCTTGGGTGGTCGCGCGTCCGATGCCGGCCGGCGCGGGCGACGTCTCGGCGCGAAATCCGCCATATCTGGCGGAAATCGCGCCCAGACCCGAGCCGCCCCGATTCCGCCCGTGATCGTGCGGGTGCCGGCCAGCTCGGCCAACCTGGGACCCGGGTTCGACGCGCTGGGCATGGCCCTGCGCCTCCACCTCGAAGCGGGCGTCGTGGACGACGACGACGTCGTTCCGAACGGGGCCGCGCCCGTGGACGAGCACCACCTCGTCGCACGGGCGTTCCGGGCGGCGGGGGGCCGGGGAGCGGTGTGGGTGCATTCGCCGATACCGATGGGACGGGGCCTGGGGTTTTCGGGGGCCGCTCGCGTGGCCGGGCTCTCCTTGGCGGTCGTGCAGCGCCACGGCGAGCTGGACCGCAAGCGTGACGCCGCCGACCTGTTGGCCGCGGCCACCGAACTGGAGGGCCATGCCGACAACGCCGCCGCCTCGTTGCTCGGGGGCATCGTGGCGACCGCCGGCGGCCTGGCGGTGCCTGTGCCCACTCGGCTCGACCCGGCCGTCGTGTGCTGGGTTCCCGCGGAACGCACGCTCACCGACGAGAGCCGGCTGAAAGTGGTGCGCCCGCTCGCCTTCGACGAGGCGGTGTTCAACGTGGGCCGCACGGCGCTCTTGGTGGCCGCGCTGGCCGCCGGCGAGGTCGGCGCCCTCCGCGTCGCTACCCAGGATCGGTTGCACCAGGATATCCGGCTGCGTGCCCTGCCCGGCTCCCGAGCCGCCCTGGCCAGCGCCCTGCGGGCGGGCGCGTGGTGCGGGTGGCTGTCGGGTTCGGGCCCGTCGGTGGCGGTGCTGTGCGAGGAAGCCCGGGCGCACGACGTCGCCGATGCGCTGCCGGCCGGCGCCACCGTGAAGGTGCTGCGGATCGACCACGACGGCGCGGTGGCAAGCCCAGCCTGACCAGGCTCGAGCCCGGGAACACGGCCGGGGCGGAAGCGCCTGCGCCATCAGCGGACGTGCCGGTTGCCTACCCGACCGCCCGGCCGGCGGAGAACCGAGGCGGCGGCGGGGCGGTGGGGCTCAGGCCGGGAGGCGAACGCGGCCCGGGGCGGCTCAGGCCGGGAGGCGAACGCGGCCCAGGGCGGCTGCTTCCACCTGGTGCACCTCGTCATAGGCGGCCTCGAGGGCGACGATGTCGTCGTGGAGTCGAGCCAGGGCGGCCTCGGGGTGCCCGCGGCCGAGCGGGCCGGCGTCGGCGGCTCGACCAGCGGCGTGAAGGCGGGCGGCCAGCCGCTCGACTTCGGCGACTTGCCGGGCCGCGGGGACGAGCAGGCGACGCCGGGGCGCGCCTCGAAGTCGGGCGGCGAGGACCAGGTCGCGATCGATCGCGACCGCGTGCTGCTCGAGTTGGACCGCCAATTCCGCCCGGACCGTCGGCACCGCGGGGTCGTGGCGGCGTCGACGCGACGACGGCGGGCGGGGGGCGGCAGCCCGAGCCAGCACCACGGCGGTGCGCAGGCGGCGGTGCAGCACGGCTGTCGGGAAGGGCCAGACGAGCCAGCGCAGCGGCGCCCCGCAATCGACGTCGGGACACACGCGGTTGGCCCTCCGCAAGCGAGCGAGCACGACGGCGAGGATGATTGCGGGCAGCACCACCAGCAGGATCGTCAGGACCAGCACCGCCACGGCCGCCTCACTCACTCGATCGAGGCTACCGGCGCGGGGCAGAACGAGGGCAGCGCCGGTACGGGTGAGGCCAGGGGGCCATCGCTGTGCAGGACGCGCAGCCGGCCGGCCTCGGCGTCGAGCCAGGCGGCCACGCAGGTGAGCTCGTCGGCGAGGTGCCGGGGGAGCGGACCGGCGGCCGGCGACCCCGCTGGGATGGGCCCACGCGCATTGTCGACCGGAAGCCCGGCGCCGATCGGGAGCCGACGCGTGGTCGGGACCCCTTGCCCGGGGGGCACCCCGCCAGCCTCGCGCCCGACTGCGGTCGATCCCGGGACCACCCCCGAGCCCCACGCGGCGACGAGGACGCCGTGGTGGAGCTCCGCGCCCCCGCCGTCGGGCAGGGCCAGGCGCACTCGCCCCGCCGCTCGCAGCCCGTCGAACCGGCGCTGGCGGCGTAGGGCGCCGGCCAACGCGGCGGCCCGATCGCGCACGTCGGCCGCCTCCTCGTAGCGCTGGGCTCGGGCCAGGGCCCCCATCCGGTCGGCCAACGGGTCGAGCAGCAGTCGGGGTTCGACCGTCAGCCCCCGGGCGACGGCCGTGACGACGGCGGCGTACTGGTCGGCCCCGACCCCGCCCGAGCAGGGGCACAGGGCCACGCCCAGCTGGGCCGGCGTGCACGGTGAGGCACGGGCGCGCCCGCCACCGGCCCGGCCCAACCGGATCGTGCAGCGCCGCAAGGGCGACGCGGTGTGGACGGCCTCCACCACCGCGACCGCGGTGCGACGTGAAGGCAGCGGCCCCAGGTACACCCCACCGTCGGCTCGGGGCGCCGTGACCACGGCCAGCCGGGGGAACGCCTCCTCGAGCGTGAGCTTGACGTAGGCGTAGCCGCGCCACCTCTTGATCTGGGCGTTGTAGCGGGGCTGGTGGTGGTGGATGAGGCGGACCTCAGTGACCGCCGCTTCGAGGGGATGGGCGCACTCGATGGCCCGCACCGCCTGCACCTCGCGCAGCAGTGAGCCCACCTTGCGGCGCTCGTCGCCGCAGAAGTAGCTGCGCACCCGGGTCCGCAGATTCGTGGCCTTGCCCACGTACAGCACCTCGCCGTGGCCGCCCAGGAACAGATAGACGCCGGGGCGCCGGGGCAGTGCCGCCGTGAGCCGAAGCTTGGCCGCCTGGGGATGGGCCTCGAGGCGGGGGAGGGCCAGCAGATCGTCGAGCCCGAGGACACCGAGCGTGCCGGCTCGCTCGAGCAGCAGGTGGAGGAGGTCGGCGGTGGCCAAGGCGTCGTCGAGCGCCCGGTGGGTGGGCCGGTGGTCGAGCCGGAAGCGGTCGGCCAGCGTGCGGAGCCGGCAGTTCGGGACCTCGTCGCGGACGAGCCGGCGGGCCAGCGGCAAGGTGTCGACGACGCGCTGGCCGATCGTGGGCCAACCGGCCCGGGCCAGGGCCCGGTTGAGGAACGCGACGTCGAAGCCGACGTTGTGCCCGACGAGGACGCAGCCGGCGGCGAACTCGACGACCGCCGGCAGCACGGCCTCGATGCGGGGAGCGGGGAACACCATGGCCTCGGTGATGCCGGTGAGCATCGTGACGGCGGGCGGGATGGCGAGGCCCGGGTTGACGAGCGTGTGGAGCGTGCCCAGGCACTCGCCCCCACGCAGCTTTACCATGCCGATCTCGGTGATGCCGTCGGTGGCCGCGTCGGACCCCGTCGTCTCCAGGTCGACCACGCAGAAGGTGACCGCGGACAACGGCGTCCCGAGGTCGTCGAGCGAGAGCTGACCGGTTCGCATCGCCGGCCACGGTAATCGAACAAGTGTTCGACTGCAAGCATCAGCGGGAGCGATTGCGTAGCGGCCGGCGTGGGCACCCTCGGTACCATGACCCGGTGGCCGGGCCGGTTCGCTATCGGTGCACGTCGTGCGGGAACCTCACCCGCTTCGACGTGGTCGCCCGCCGCCGGACGCGCGCCTACCACCACTACACCGTCGGTGGCGACATGCAGGTCGAGGATGTGGAGGTGCTCGACGACGAGGTCGAGTCGGTGACCTGCCGCTGGTGTGGTCCCGCCGGCCGGGTTGTCGCGCTCGGCCCCCAGGAGCGCGCGGGGTGAGCGCCCTCGACGACCTGCTGCGGCCCGCCATCGAGGTGGCCTTCGTGGTGGCGGTCACCGGGGCACGCGCCCGCCCGCCGGTACCTCCGCCGTCGGCGCTGCGGCCGTACCTGCGCCTCCAGAAGCTGCCCGCCGCCGCCCGGGGGCCGGTGCGGCGCAGTGTCGAGGCCGACGCCGAGTACCGCGAGCGCGTGGCCGCCGTCGCCTCCGAAGAGCTGGTGGGACGGGCGGGCTGGTTGTGGCTGCATCGACCCGACGGGTGGGAGGTCGAGCTCGGCGAGCTGGCCACGGCGGCCGAGTCCGAGCAGGCGGCCCTCGCGGCCGAGCGGGACGAGCAGCGCGCCCGCAAGCGCCTCGACGCCGCCGATCAGGCACGCGCCCGGGCCGCCGCCGACGCGGCCGTCGCCCGCAACGAGGCCGAGATGGCCCGCGCCGAGGCGGACAACGAGCGCCGCGCCCGCCGGGGCCTGGAGGAATCGGTGGGCCGGCTCGAGCGGCGGGCGGCCCAGCTCGAGAACGATCTGGCCGGAGCCCGGCGCCGTCTCCAGGATGCCGAGGGCCGCACGGCCGAAGCCCTCGCCCGGGCGAGCCACGGCGAGGCGGATCTCGGCGCCGCCCGCCAGCGCATCGCCGAACTCCTCTCCGCCCTCGAGGATGCCGAGGGGCGGGCCGCCCTGGTTGCCTCGGGCGATCTGTCGGCGGTCGGGCTGGCGCCTGCCGGGGCCGAGCCCGCCGTTGCGGGGGTGCCCGCCGGCGCTGCGGGCGACGGCGTCCTCGCCTCCGCCGGTACCGCCGCCGGCGCCGTCCTCGCGCCGGCTCCGGCCGGCACCGGCGTACGCACCCGTGCCCGCCCAGGCACCGCGGCCGCCTCGGCGACTGGCGCCGGCCCCGTCCGGGCCCAGCCGGTCGAGCCCGACACGGGCCCGCTCGACCGCGACCGGTTGGCCGTCGTGCTCGAGCGGGCCGCTTCGGCCACGGCCGCCCTGGCCGAGGCACTGGGCGACGCCGCCGCGCTCGTCGAGCCGCCCGCCCCGCCGGCGCCGCCCGAGCCCACCGTCGCCTCGGGCGCCCCCCGGGCCGTCGGCCGCCGCCGTGCCGAACGCCCCGCCCGGCCTCGCCGCACACCTCTTCCCCTGCCCGGGGGCATCATGGGTGACTCGGTCACCGCCGCCGAACACCTCGTCAAGGCCGACGGGGTGGCCCTGCTGGTCGACGGGTACAACGCCGCCAAACTGGCCTGGCCGGGCGAGCCGCTGCCCGAACAGCGAGTCCGGCTGCTCGACCTTGTCGACGAGCTCGTCATGCGCCACGGCACCGACACCACCGTCGTGTTCGACGGCGCCGACGTCGCGTGTGCGCCGCCGCTCGGACGTCGCCTCACGCGCGTGACGTTCTCGCCGCCGGGCACGGCGGCGGACGACGTCATCGTCGACCTGGTGCGCCACCTCCCCGCCGAGCGGCCCGTGGTGGTGGCCACGAACGACCGGGCGGTGCGCGCCGCCGCCCGCTCGGGCGGCGCCAACGTCATCTCCTCCGAGCAGTTGCTGGCCGTCGCCCGCCGCTGAAGCGTCTCACCCGTCGCGTCACTGCGGCCACGACGCTTCGACCTTGTCCACGAAGGTGTCGACGTCCTCGGCCCGGTTGACGTAGTTCGTGCCTTCCGTCCAGAAAGTGCCCGAGCCCACGTTCGGGGGCATCGTGTCGGAGCCGTCGACCCGCACGACGTCGGCCGTCATCAGCAGATCGGCCACGCTCGCGTCGAGCGGGTCGGCGTACCGGGCGAGGCCGATGGTGCGGTTGGGCGACACGAAGCCGCCCGAGCCGGTCTCGATCCGGGCCTCGGCGTACTCCGCCGTCGCCAGGAACTGCAGCGTCGCCGTGGTCGCCGGCCGATCGTTGAGGGCCACGGCGTAGTCGGCGCCGCTGAGGACGACGGCGCCGAACCGGTCGCTCATCGGCGGTAGAGAGAAGGCGTCGAGATCACCGCCCGAGCCGAAGGTTGCACTCGGGTCGGCGTCGCGGGCAGCGGTGGCAAAGGAGTTGCCCTGGCGATAGAGGACGCAGTCGCCGTCGAGCAAGGGCAGGCCGGCGAAGTCGACGCCCGTGGACGCGATCGCCTCGGGGCCGCCCAGCACGTTTCCGGGGCCGAACCAGAGGTCGCCGACTTGTCGCACGGCCGCCTTCACCTTGGGATCGTTGAACGGGATGGCATGATCGACCCACTGGTCGTAGACGTCGGGACCGTTCAGCCGGAGCATGAAGTCCTCGACCCAATCGGTGAACATCCCGCCCGTGCGTTCCCCGGCTTCGATGCCGATGCACCAGGGCGTGCCGCCGTCGGCCTTGATCTCGTCCTGGAGGGCGACAAGCTCACTCCAGGTATGGGGTGGGGTGTACCCGCGCTGCTGGAAGACAGGAGGTGAGTACCACACCAAGCTCTTCACGTCGGCCTCGAGGGGCACGGCCAGCAATCGGCCGTTCGTGGTGACGGGCGCGAGGAAGCCCGGGTCGAAGTTCTGCCTCACCTCGTCGGCCGTGCCGTCGGGCGGCGGCACGACCAGGTCGACGAACGGCGCGTTGGTGATGGTGGCGGGCGCGGTGAAGACGGCGATGTCGGGGAGGGTGCCGTTGTTGGCGGCCACCCGCATGTCGGTGTCGACGTTGCTGGATCCGGAGAAGACGACGTCGATTCCGGTGGCGCGCTCGAGGGGGACAGCGCCGGCCGCGGCGCTGGCGGCCGCCGCGCCGACGCCGGGACCCAGGATGGTCACGGTCTGGCCCGCCAGGTCCGTCGGGTCCGTCGGGGCCGGCGCCCGGCGGCCGGTGGTGTCGGCGTCGCCCTGGCCGCCGGTGGTGGTGCTGGCGGCCGTCTGTGTCATTGGCGCAGTGGTGGTCGCCGGCGTGGTGGTCGCCGTCGTGCTCGCCTCGGGGGTGGCCGTGGTGGCCGTACCGGGCTGGTCGTCATCGGAGCACGCGACCGCCAGCAGGGCGACGCTGGCGGCGACGACGCGCAGCCCGCGTCGCCGACTGCTCGATGTCGTCATGCGTGGTTCCTCCGAGTGATGACGCGCGCCGCACGGTGAGCCACCTCGGCCGCCCCTCAGGCGCCCGTGGGATGCACCTTTGCGTCTGCCGGCGCGCCACGGTAGCGGACGTGGCCGGCTCGCCGGCTGGGCCCCCGAAACGCGCGTCAGTACGCGTGAAGCGGGCGTTACGCCCGCTCACCGCGCACACAATCGCATTGGCGGGTGCCGAGCACCGGGCCGGCGCAGTGGCCACCCGTCGGGTCTGGACACATCCGGGCCGGGCGGGCCGAACTCTGTGACACCCATTCGTCAGGATTCCTCACGGGCGGAGCCCGAACACGAGGAGGTACCGGATGACCAGCCCCGACAGCACGGTGATCGACTGCCAATCCTGTGTGGCCCGGGCCACGGCCGCCTGCGCCGACTGCGTGGTGACGTTCCTGTGCGACGAGCCCACCGACGTCCCTGTCGTGCTCGACTCTGGCGAGGTGAGGGCCCTGCGGGTGCTGGCCGGCGCAGGGCTGGTTCCCCGTCTACGCCATCGTGCACGCGTTTACTGACGGCGCGGGCGGCCGCGGGGCGGCGCGGTGGTGGCGCGCGCGACCGCCTCGTACGCCAGCTCGACGTGCCGTTGCTCCAGGGGCTGCCCGTCCAGCAGGTCCAGCAGCAGGTCCGCCCCGATACGCCCGCTTTCGAACAGTGGCTGGCGCACCGTGCTCAGGCCCACGTGGGTCGCCACCTCGAGATCGTCGAAGCCGATCACCGTCAGCTCGCTCGGCACGGCGACGCCCAGCTCACGGGCGGCGTCCAGCACCCCCAAGGCCTGCGTGTCGCTGTACCCGAACACGGCTGTCGGCGGCTCGGCGCGGCGGAGCAGCTCCATGGCCATGCGGCGCGCCTCGGCGCGGCCGTGGGAGCTGTCGGCCTCCCGCACGAGCTCGGGCGCCAGCGGCACGCCGGCGGCGGCCAGCGTGTCGGCGAAGCCCGCCTTGCGCTCGGCCGCCGACACGAACCCGAACTCGGGGTTGGGGTCGTCCCCCACGTAGGCGATGTGGCGATGGCCCAGCTCGAGCAGCCAGCGGGCGGCCAGCGCCCCGCCGCTGCGGTCGTCACCGCGTACCGACGGCAGGTCGCCGCACCGGCCGTCGACGATCACCACCGGGACGGCGGCGGCCTGGAGGCGGCGGGCGTCGGCCAGCGATGGTGTGAGCGTGATGGCGAGCAGGCCGTCGGTGCGGAAGCGCCCCAGCACGTCGCCGTAGAAGCTGGCCCGTTCGTCGGGGCGTTCGGCGTTGAACAGCACGAGGTGGAAGGGCGAGGTCGCCAGCCGGGAGACGACCCCCCGCAGGCGCTCCTGCGCCGACGGGTGGGTGAAGAAGGGCACCACCACCCCCACGGTGTCCGAGCGCCGGCGGGGCAGGGCCCGGGCGGCGGGGCTGGGCAGGTACCCGAGCTGGGCGATGGCGGTGCGAACGCGCGCCCGGGTGGTGGCGCTCACCGAGGAGTGGCCGTTGAGGACCCGCGACACCGTGCCCAGGCCCACGCCGGCCAGCTGGGCCACGTCGACGATCGTGGGGACCCGATCCCTGGTCATGTTGGTGGCGTCATCCATCGTGGGGCCCTCCGTTGCCCCGTGGAAACCTTTCCATGGCGGCCCCGGCAGTGTGGATGTCGCCGCGCCGGCCGTCAACCCCGGCATGTCGTGGCAGTTCAGCCGCTGGTGGCCGGGCGCTCCTGCCCGCCCGACCATCGACGGCGACCGACCGGCGCTGACTCGCCGTCCAGCGTGGCCAGGCGCAGGCCCGTGCCGATGACGCCCGGCCTCGGGTTCACCGGCTTGAATCCCGATCTCCCTGGTCCCCCCACAGTCGCACTCGCCGGCCTCGCTGGCGTCACCATGACGTTGGACAGGTCAACGCCGTGGTCACCAAGCGGCGACGGCGGTGTGGTGGCGGCGACGGCGGTGTGGTGGCGGCGACGGCGGTGTGGTGGCGGCGGTCGCGGCGGTCGCGGCGTTAGCGTCGACGACCGTGCCGTGCCCCCCGGCCGTACCGCCGCCGGCGGACGACAGCACCGTGGTTGCGGCCCCACGAGGCGCCCTCGGGGTGGCCGCGCCAAGCCCGGCCGCCGGGGCAGCCGCCCGGTGGGGCGGCGCTCGAGTCGACCTCGCCGCCGGGCCGGTCGCCGACCCGGACGCCGATCTCGCGATCCAGCTCGTGGCCCTCGGGCGCGCCCACGGCCTGGACGCCGTCGGCATCGCGGCCGCCGAGCCGTTCACGGGTACCCGGCGCGAGCTCGAGCGGCGCCGCGCCGCAGGCCTGCACGGCGGCATGCAGTTCACGTTCCGCAACCCGGCCCGGTCCACCGACCCTTCGGCCACGCTGTCGGGCGCACGTTCGTTGGTGGTGGGGGCGCGGGCCTACCGGGAGGACGAGCCGCCGGAACCGGGCGGCGCGACAGGACGGGTCGCCCGCTACGCCTGGCGCGACCACTACGCACCGCTGCGCGCCGCCCTCGCCGTCGTGGCCGAGCGCCTGCGCACCGCCGGCTGGCGCGCCCGGGTGGTGGCCGACGACAACGCTCTGGTCGACCGGGAGGCGGCCTACCGCGCGGGCCTCGGCTGGTACGGCAAGAACGCGAACATCCTCCTGCCCGGCCGGGGATCGTGGTTCGTGCTCGGATCCGTGCTCACCGACGCGCCGCTGCCACCGGCGCGGCGCCCGGCCCCCGACGGGTGCGGGTCCTGCCGGGCCTGCCTCGACGGCTGTCCGACGGGCGCCATCGTGGCTCCCGGCGTGGTCGACGCCCGGCGCTGTCTCGCCTGGCTCGTGCAGCAGGCGGGGACGTTCCCGGCCGAGCACCGGGCCGCCCTGGGCCACCGGCTCTACGGCTGCGACGACTGCCAGGAGGTGTGCCCCCCCAACCAGCGCTTCGGCCACCGTGGCGGGGCGCCGGGCACGGCCACGGATGCGCCGGAGGCGTGGGTGCCCGTCGTCGAGCTGTTGGCGGCGGCCGACACCGACCTGCTCGACCGCCACGGCCGCTGGTACATCCCCCGGCGTGAGCCGCGCTGGTTGCGACGCAACGCGCTCGTCGTGCTGGGCAACACCGGCGACCCGTCCGACCCGGCGGTCGCCTCCACCCTCGCCCGCTACCTCGCCGACCCCGACCCGGTGCTGCGCGCCCACGCCGTGTGGGCCGCCGCCCGGCTGGGCCGCCGCGACCTGCTCGCCGCCGTCGCCGACGACGATTCGCCCGAGGTGGCGGCCGAGCGGGCTGCCCTGGCGGCGGCCGACGACGCTCGCGAGGGGGCCGGCGGCCCGGCCGTGGCGGCCCAGCCGGGAGGCACGGGAGCCCGCCCATGAAGCACCTCCTCGTCACCAACGACTTCCCGCCCAAAGTGGGCGGGATCCAGACATACCTGTGGGAACTCTGGCGGCGGTTGCCGAGCGACGGCGTCGCCGTACTCACCACCCCCTACCGGGGTGCGCGCGCCTGGGACGCCGAGCAGCCGTACGCCATCGCCCGCACTCGCGAGCCCGTGCTGTTGCCTCACCCCGGCCTGGCCGCCCGCATCGATACCCACGCCGATCGGGTGGGGGCCGAGCTCGTGGTGCTCGACCCCGCCCTGCCCCTCGGTCTGGTCGGGCCGCGGCTCCGGCACCCGTACGCCGTCGTCGTCCACGGTGCCGAGGTCGCCGTGCCCGGACGCCTGCCCGGCACGCGCGCTCTGCTCGGCTCGGTGCTGCGCCCCGCCCGTCTGGTGATCGCCGCCGGGACGTACCCGGCGGCCGAGGCCCGCCGGGCCGCCGGGCGCGCCCTGCCCACCGTCAACATCCCCCCCGGCGTCGACACTGCCCGCTTCCACCCGCTGGATGCCGCCGCCCGGGCCGACGCCCGGCGCGCCTTCGCGCTCCCGCTCGATGGTCCCGTCGTGGTCGGCGTCAGCCGGCTGGTGCCGCGCAAGGGCTTCGACCGGCTCATCGAGGCCGCCGCCCGCCTGCAGCCGCGCTTCCCTGGGCTGGCCGTGGCCATCGCCGGGTCAGGCCGCGACCGGGGCCGCCTGGGCGCCCTGGTGGAGCGCACCGGCGCTCCCGTCCGTCTGCTGGGGCGGGTGCCCGATGCCGACCTCCCCGCCCTGTACGGCTGCGCCGACGTGTGCGCCATGCTCTGTCGCACCCGGTGGGGTGGCCTCGAGCAGGAGGGCTTCGGCATCGTGTTCGTCGAAGCGGCCGCCGCCGGCGTGCCTCAGCTGGCCGGAGCATCGGGCGGCGCCGCCGAGGCGGTGGAGCACGGCGTCACCGGCTGGGTCGTGCGCCGGCCCGACGACGCCGCCGCCGTCGCCGACGGCCTCGAACGGCTGCTGGCCGACGACATCGCCCGCCGGGCCATGGCCGTGGCGGGCCGGCGCCGCGTCGAGCGCGACCTGTCGTGGGACGTGCTCGCCGCCCGGCTCGCCGCCGCGCTGGAAGCGGCCGCGCCGTGACGTCGCCCGGCCGCCATGGGCTTGGCCGCCGCGCTGGAAGCGGCCGCGCCGTGACGTCGCCCGGCCGCTCCCAGCCCGGCTTCGCCCTGGAAGCGGCCGTGTCGTGAGGTGGCCCCGCCCGGACGGGCCCGGCGCGCGCCTCATCGACATCGACCTCGCGGGGACGGCGGTCTTCACGCTCACCGCCGCCCTCGCCGCCGTCGTCGGCGGCTGGACGTTGTGGCCGGCGTTCGTCGTGCAACTCGCCCTGTTCGTCGCCGGCCTGGCCTTCTTCGCCGCCGCCTACGCGGTGGCCGTCGGGCGCAGCCGCCACGACGCCATCGGCATGGGAGGCCTGTTCTTCCTGGCCGGCAAGGGCACGGCGCCGCCCGAGGTGAAGCGCCCGTTGCTGAGCGCCCTGGCCGTCCAGTGCGTCGTGGCCGTGGCCGTCGCCGCCGCGCGCCCGTTCACGACCCTCGCCTTCGCCGTGCTCGTGCCCCTGTTCGGCGTGGGCGTCCAGGGGCTGTGGGCCGCCCGACACGCCCACTTCGGCCGGCGCTCGCCGCTGGTACGCGATGATGGCGGGCGATGATCGAGCAGGCGACCGAGACCACCACCATCGCCGCGTCGACGCAGCGGTGCTTCGAGGTCGTCACCGACTTCGAGGCCTACCCGGAATGGGCGCACGACGTGAAAGAGGTGCACGTGCGCGACACCGACCCCCAGGGTCGGGGCCTCGAGGTCGAGTTCCGGGCCGAGGCGCTGGGCCGCACCACCCATTACACGTTGCGCTACGACTACAGCCAGGCCCCCCAGCGCCTCACCTGGTCGCTCACCAAGGGCGACCTGATGACGAGCTGTGACGGCTTCTACCAGTTCACGCCGTCACTCGCCGATCCGGCCGAGACCCACGTGGTCTACGACCTCGCCATCGAGCTGGTCATGCCCCTGCCCGGGTTCGTCAAGCGCCGGGCGGAAGTGCGCATCCTCAACACGCTGAAAGAGCTGAAGACCCGGGTCGAAGCAGGCGAGGCCTAGGGCGGCAGATGCGGGTCCTTGCTTTCACGGGCAAGGGCGGCGTGGGCAAGACCACCACTGCCGCCGCCACTGCCGTCGCCTGCGCCGCTCGGGGCGAGCGCACGCTCGTGTTGTCCACCGATCCCGCCCACTCCCTGGCCGACGCCCTCGACGTCCCCCTCGGCGACCGGGCCACCCTCGTCGCCGATCGACTCTGGGGCCAGCAGCTCGACGCCCGCTCGCGGCTCGAGGAGGGCTGGGCCGACATCCGGGCCTACCTGGCGCGCTTGCTCGACTGGGCCGGGGTCGGCGCGGTGGAGGCCGAGGAGCTCACACTGATCCCGGGGCTCGAGGAGATCATCGCCCTCACCGACCTGGTCGACGTGGCCGGCAGCGGCCACTACGACGTCATCGTCGTGGACTGCGCGCCCACGGCCGAGACGCTGCGCCTGCTGTCGCTGCCGGAGGTGCTGGGCTGGTGGTTCCAGCGCCTGTTTCCGATCGGGCGCACCGTCGCCCGCGTGGTGGGGCCCGCCGTCGAGACCGTGTCGGGTGTCCCCATCGCCCGCGACCCGGTGTTCGCCGCCATCGAAGAGCTGCACGACCGCCTCCAGGCGGTGCGCACGCTGCTGGCCGACCCCGAGCGCTCCAGCGTCCGTCTGGTCGTCACCCCGGAGAAGGTGGTGGTGGCCGAGGCCCGCCGGACGGCGACGTACCTGGCGCTGTTCGGCTACCGCGTCGACGCGGTGGTGGCCAACCGGCTGCTGCCCGACGCGGTGGAGGACCCGTGGTTCGCCGAGTGGCGGCAGATCCAGGCGCGCCAGATGGCCGACGTGGACGCCGCCTTCGCCCCGCTCCCGGTGCTGCGCTCGCCGCTGGCGCCCTCCGAGCCGGTGGGGGTCGAGGCGCTGGCGACGATCGCCCAGAACCTCTACGGCAAGGACGATCCGGCCGAGCGTTTCCACGAGGGCGCCCTCCTCGAGCTGAACCCCGACGGGAAGCACCTGGTGCTCACCCTCGAGCTGCCCTTCGTGATGCGGGGCGACGTCGGCCTGGTGCGCCGCCCCGACGAGCTCATCTGCACCGTCGGCCCCTACCGGCGGGCCCTGCTGCTGCCCGACTCGCTGCGCCACCGCAAGGTCACCGACGCCGCCCTGCGCGACGGCCGCCTTCGCGTCACGTTCACCTGACACCACCGGGCGACGGGCGCGCCCGCGCCGGCGAACGCGGGGCCGTGCAGCCGGGTGTGGAGCGGCGGCGGGCGCGCTAGGGTCCCGGGATCGCCGCGCAGGAGCCGTTCCCGGGGGCCGAGCAGCTGCAGCAGGCCGTGCTGGGCCTGATCGCCGCCACCCGGGTCGTCCTCGACGTGGCCGAGGCGCTCGTGCGCGACCCCCGCACCGCCGCCCATACCGCCGCCGTCGTCGGCCAGGTGGCCAAGGCGGTCGTGCAGGCGGCGGCCCAGGCCGCCCGCGCCGGTACCGACGGCGAGAGCAGCGAGCTCGAGCGCATCGATGTGACGTGACGGGGGACTGACCGGAGACGTGTCGGAAGACGGAACGGGGAGGCGCCCGTGATCACCCAGGCCACGGTCCGACAGCTGGCCGGCTTCCGATCGGATCAGGCGCCGGTGACCTCCTGTTACCTCGACGTCGACGGCCGCCGGCTGCCGGCGCGCACCGACCTGGAGCGCGAGCTCGAGTCGCTCGTGCGCCGCACCGGGCCGAGCGTCGACGGCGACCGCCACCACCCCTCCGTCGTCGGCGACGTGGCCCGGATCGAGCGCTTCGTGCGCGACGGCTTCTCGCGCTCGGGCACACGCGGGCTGGCGTTGTTCTCGTGCAGCGCCATGGACTGGTGGCAGGCGCACCGCCTGCCGGTCAGGGTGACCAGCCAGCTGGTGGTGCAGGCGAACCCCTGCGTGGGCCAGCTCGAGCGCATCCTCGACGACTACGAGCGCTTCGGGGTGCTGCTCGCCGACCGCCAGCGGGCACGCATGTTCGTGTTCGAGCAGGGCGAGCTGGTCGAGCGCACCGAGGCGGTCGACCCCCTGGTGCGTACGGGCGCCGACGACCGGGGTGAGCGGGTCAAGACCCGTCAGGGCAGCCAGCTCGCCGCCCAGGCCCACCAGCACTTGCGCCGCAGCGCGGATCTCGCCTTCGCCGTGTACCAGCGGCACGGCTTCGAGCGGCTGCTCCTCGGCGTCCCGGTCGAGCTGGACCACGAGCTCGCGCACGTACGGGTGCAGCAGC
>JBIOZN010000491.1:0-18037 GCA_044871175.1 Acidimicrobiales bacterium
CCGAGCGCCCGGCCCGGTGAGGTGTGGGCTCTGGCCGACTCCGAGCCGGGCTCTCCCCATCCCCAGTTGCGCCGCGTCCAGCTGGACGACGGGCGGGTCACCGCCAGCTTCGACTTCGACGCTCCCGTCACCCCGCTCGGTGACACCGGTGATGGCGGCTTCCTGGTGACGGCGGCCACCGGCGGGACCTACCTCGTCGATCCCGGCGGCGAACCCCCCCGGCGCGTGGCCGAGGGCCTGGTGCTGGGCCAGGTCGGCGATTCGTGGCTGGAGCGGGTGTGCGATGGCGGCCTCGCCTGCTCGGTACGGCTGCGGCCCGCGGACGACCCCGAAGCCGGGTTGAGCCTGGCCGAGCCCTTGGTGGTGGGTGACGCCAGCACGTTCGTCCCGACGTCCGACGGGGCCCGGGCCGCCTTCCTCACGACCGCCGGCCCGGGCGCCCGCCTCACGGTCATCGACCTCACGACAGGCGCGAGCGAACCGGTGCCCGACGCTCCCGAGGACGCAGGGAGGTACGGCCGGGGATCACTGGGCTGGTCGGCCGACGGCCAGGTGCTGTTCTGGACCACGAGCGATCGCGTCCAGCGCTGGTCCCTGGGCGCTCCCCGCCCTGCCCCGGTGACCTTCCTGGAGGAGGACAACACCATCCTCGACGTGATCGCGTTCGTCGCCGTGGCGGGCGCCGCCTAGGACGGGCAACCCGCGTTGCCCGAGCCCGCGCTTAGTAACAATTCCGTCGGCTCCGATAGCGTCGGCGCCGGAGTTCGCCCCTAACGTTTCCCTGGTCATGTGCGGTCCCCCTGCATCACTCGCCACCGTCGCCGCGCGGGTACAGAGCCGGCTGGACGAGCTGGTCGGCGCCGAGGCCCGGCGCTGGTCGGCGCTCGACCCCCACCTGGCGGCCCCGCTCGACGCCCTCGCCGCCCTCCTGCGCTCGGGCGGCAAGCGGCTGCGCCCGGCCTTCTGTCGCTGGGGTTTCGTCGCCGCCGGGGGTGATCCGGGCGACGACCGCTGGGTCGAGGCCGGCGCCGCCTTGGAGCTGCTCCACGCCTTCGCCCTGTTCCACGACGACGTCATGGACGGCTCGGTGACCCGCCGGGGCGAACCCGCGACCCACGTGGTGTTCGCCCAGCGGCACGCCGGGGGCGACTGGATTGGCGAGGCCCGCCGCTTCGGCGAGGCCGTGGCCATCCTCGTGGGCGACCTGGCCTTCGTGTACGCCGACGCCCTCCTCGTGGACGCGCCCCCACCGGTGTGGCGTGTGTGGAACGAGCTGCGCCTCGAGCTCAACATCGGCCAGTACCTCGACGTCGTCGGCACCGCCCGCGGCGAGCGCTCGCGCACCACCGCCGAGCGGATCGCCCGCTACAAGTCGGGCAAGTACACCATCGAGCGGCCCCTGCACCTGGGCGCCCTGGTCGCCCGGCCCGACGCCGACGGCGAGCTGCTCGGCTCGCTGTCGGCCTACGGCACGCCGCTGGGCGACGCCTTCCAGTTGCGCGACGACGTGCTCGGCGCCTTCGGGGACGCCATCGTCACCGGCAAGCCCGTCGGCGATGACCTGCGGGAGGGCAAACCCACCTGCCTGCTGGCCATCGCCACCGAACGCGCCGACGACGTGCAGCACAAGGTGCTCAGCCGGGTGGGCGCGGCCGACCTCGACGCCGAGGAGGTCGCCGACATCCAGGATGTCCTGCGCGAGACCGGGGCGCTGGCCGAGATCGAGGCGACCATCGCCTCGCTGACCCGCCAGGCCGTCGACGCGCTCGCCGCCGCTCCTTTCGTAGCCGAGGCCCGGACCGCTCTGGTCGAGCTGGCCGCCTACGTCGCCGGGCGCAACTGCTGAGCGACGGCATGCGAGTCGTCGTCATCGGAGCCGGGTTGGGCGGGCTGGCGGCGGCCGCCCACGTGCGGGCCCGAGGCCACGACGTCGTGGTGGTCGAACGCGAGCCCATCCCGGGCGGCCGGGCCGGGCTCATCGCCGAGGCGGGCTATCGCCTCGACACCGGTCCCACGGTGCTCACCATGCCCGACCTCCTGGGCGAGGTGTTCGCCGCTGTGGGTGCCGATCTCGACGACTTCTGCCCGCTGCAGGCCGTCGACCCGATGTACCGCGCCGTGTACGCCGACGGCAGCGAGCTCCGGGTGTGGCACGAGCGCCAGCGCATGGAGGCCGAGATCGCCGCGGTGTGCGGCGGCGCCGAGGCCGCCGCCTTCGGTCGGTTCTGCGCCTGGCTCACCGAGCTCTACCGGATCGAGATGGGGCCTTTCATCGCCCGCAACTACGACTCGCCCCTCGACCTGCTGCGACCGCTCGGGCCGGCGCTGCGGCTGGTGCGCCACGGCGGCTTCCGGCGGCTCCACCGGGTCGTCGCCTCCTACTTCGCCGACGAACGGCTGCGCCGTCTGTTCAGCTTCCAATCGCTGTACGCCGGGCTGGCCCCGTACGAGGCGCTCGCCCTCTACGCCGTCATCACCTACATGGACGCCGTGGGCGGTGTGTTCGTGCCCTCTGGCGGCATGCACGCCGTGGCCACGGGGCTGGCCGCGGCCGTCGAGAAGGCCGGGGTCGAGCTGCGGTACCGGGCGCCGGTGGCCCGCATCCTGCGGACGTCGGGCACTACGGGGCCGGTCACGGGCGTCGAGCTCGACGGCGGCGAACGGCTGGCCGCCGACGTCGTCGTCGCCAATCCCGACCTGCCCGTCGCCTACCGCACCCTGCTCGGCCTCGATGCCCCGCGGGCGGCCCGGCGAGGCCGCTACTCGCCGTCGTGCCTTCTGTGGATCGCCGGCGTGCGGGGCCGGCCGCCCGCCGATGCCGCCCACCACAACATCCACTTCGGGGCCGACTGGGAGGGTGCGTTCCGCGCTGTCATCGACCAGGGCCGGCGGATGCCGGACCCCTCGCTGCTGGTCACCGTGCAGAGCGATGGCGTCGGCGGCCTGGCGCCCGAGGGCTGCTCCAGCCTCTACGCCCTCGAGCCGACGCCCAACCTCGACGGCGGCGTCGACTGGGGACGGGAGCGGGACCGCGCCGCCGCCGAGCTGCGCCATCGGGTCGCCCGCTACGGCTATCCCACCGACGTCGAGGTGGAGGCGGTGTTCGACCCCCTCGACTGGGAGCGCCAGGGGATGGAGCGGGGCACGCCGTTCGCCCTGGCCCACACGTTCGCCCAGACCGGCCCCTTCCGCCCGGGCAACACCGACGCCCGGGTGCCCGGGCTGGTGTTCGTGGGATCGAGCACGGTGCCGGGGGTAGGCGTGCCCATGGTGCTGGTATCGGGGAAGTTGGCGGCGCAACGGGTCGATGAGTACGCCCGTGAGACGCCCGGCGGCCGACGGCGATGACGCCCACCCCGACACCGGTCACGCTGGAGGCCAGCTACGCCGCGTGCCGCCGGCTCAACCGGCGCCACGGCACCACGTACTACTGGTCGACGCTCGTGCTGCCGCGCGTCAAGCGCCATCACGTGCACGCGCTCTACGCCTTCTGCCGCTACGCCGACGACATCGTCGACGACCTCGGCGCCACGCCCGTCGAGACCAGGGCGCAGGCGCTGGGCGAGTTCGGCGACCGTTTCTTCGCCGACCTCGACCGGGGCACGAGCGACGATCTCGTGCTCAAGGCCGTGATCCACACGGTGCGGGCCTTCGCCATCGATCCCGACTGCTTCCGGCGGTTCCTCAAGTCGATGACCATGGACCTGACGGTGGCGTCGTACCCGACCTACGCCGCCCTCGAGGAGTACATGGACGGCTCGGCGGCGGTGATCGGCGAGATGATGCTGCCCATCCTCGAACCGGTCTCGCCGGCGGCCCGGCCGGCGGCGCGCCAGCTGGGCATCGCCTTCCAGCTCACCAACTTCCTCCGCGACGTGGGTGAGGACCTCGACCGGGGACGCGTGTACCTGCCCACCGAGGACCTGGAGCGCTTCGGCGCCGACCCCTGGGCCCGTCGCGTGACGCCGGAATGGGTCGCCCTGCTGCGTTTCGAGATCGACCGGGTGCGCCAGCTGTACACCGCCGCCGACGCCGGCATCGCGCTGCTGCCGGCCCGGTCGGCGGCCTGCGTGGGGGCCGCCCGCCAGCTGTACAGCGAGATCCTCGACCGGATCGAGGCGGCCGGCTACGACGTGTTCTCGGCCCGCGCCCGCGTCCCGACGCGGCGCAAGGCGGCCCTGATCGCCCGCCTCGCCTTGCCCGCCAGGTAGACAGCGGCGGTGCCCGCCCGTCGCCCCCACCTCGGAGCGTTGGGACGCTTTTCGCGCCCCGGCGACGCGAAAGTGACCCAACCCTCGGGGCGGGGGGCCGACGTCGTCGCCCTGGCGGCGTTCGCGCTGGCGGCCGGGGCCATGGTGGCCACGCCGCTGCGGCGCCGGGGGCGACGAGCGGGGGCCGCCAACGCGGTCGTGGCCGGGCTGGCGGCCACCACCGCGGTTCGGGCGGCGCAACGCTGGGGCGGGCGGCGGGCGCTGGTCGCCACGGGGGTGGTCGGGGCGTGCACCCTGGCGGTGGAGGCGGCGGGGACCGCCACCGGCGTGCCCTTCGGGCGCTACCGCTACACCGGCGCCCTGCGACCGACCGCCGGCGGCGTCCCGCTCGCCGTCCCGCTGGCGTGGTTCGCGCTGGCCCTGCCGGCGCGCGAGATCGCCGCCGCCGCCTGGGGGCCGCTCCGGCCCGGGCCCCGCGTGTTCGCCGCCGCCGGCTGCCTCACGGCGTGGGACGCCTTCCTCGATCCCCAGATGGTGGCCGAGGGCTACTGGCGCTGGGAACAGCCCGGGCGGTACCGGGGGATCCCCGTGTCGAACTTCGCCGGCTGGACCCTCACCAGCGGGGGCGTGATGATGCTGCTCGACCGCCTCCTGCCGCCCACCGATCCGCCCGATGGCGCCCTCATCGGCGTGTACGTCTTCGTGGCGACCATGTCCACCCTCGGCCACGCCGTGTTCTTCGGCGACCCTCTGGTGGCCCTGGTGGGCGGCAGCGCCATGCTCACGCCCGTCCTCGCCGCCGCCCGGCGGTGGGCGCGTCGCCGGCCGGCCCGCCTCCGCGACCTCGCCCTCGACGAGGGCTGACCCGTGGCGGCGGTGGTCGTGGTGGGCGGCGGGGTGGGCGGGTTGTGTGCCGCCATCCGCCTGCGCGCCGCCGGCCACGACGTCACCGTGTTCGAGCGCAACGCACGCCTGGGAGGCAAGCTCGACGAGCGGGTGATCGACGGGTTCACCTTCGGCACCGGACCATCCCTGTTGACCTGGCCGGAGGTCTTCGACGACACCCTCGCCGCCGCCGGTACCCGGCTGGCCGACGAGGTCGGGCTCGTACGCCTCGACCCCCAGTGCCGGTACCGCTTTGCCGACGGGCGCGAGTTGGTGGTGCACGACGACCCGGCGGCCACGGCGGCGGCCGTGGAGCGGTTCTCCCCGGGTTCGGGTGGGGCCTGGCGCCGTTTGCAGGCCCGGGGAGCGGCGGCCTGGGCCACGAGCCAGCGGACGTTCCTGGCCGGGCCCATGCCCTCGCCCCTTGCCCTGGTGGCGCGCCTGCGCTCGCCTCGTGACCTGGCCGCCATCGACCCGAGGCGCACGCTCGCCGGGTTGGGCCGGGCGACCTTCACCGACGAAGGCCTGCGCCAGTGGCTGGGGCGCTACGCCACCTACTCGGGATCCGATCCGCGACGGGCGCCGGCCGCGCTGGCCTGCATCCCCGCCCTGGAGGCCGCCTCGGGTGCCTGGTACGTGCGCGGCGGCCTGGTCCGCCTGGCCGACGCCCTCGTCGCGGTGGCCGAGCGGCTGGGCGTGCGCTGCTGCCCGGGAGTCGACGTGGCCGAGGTGACGATGACGGGCGACCGGGTCACCGGCGTGGTGCCCACCGGCGGCCCGGCGTACGCCGCCGATGTCGTCGTGGCCGACGTCGACGCCGAGCACCTCTACGCCGATCTGCTGTCGGAGCCTGGGGCCCTGGCCCGGCTGCGACGGGCCGAGCGCTCGAGCTCGGCGTTCGTCGTGCTGGCGGGAGTCGAGGGGCGGACACCGGGGCTCACTCACCACACCGTCTGGTTCTCGCCCGACTACGAGCGCGAGTTCGCCGAGCTGTTCCGAGGGCACGTACCCGTGGCCGATCCGACGATCTACGTGTGCTGCTCGGCCGTCACCGACCCGGCCCAGGCGCCCGCGGGAGCGGAGAACTGGTTCGTGCTCGTCAACGCGCCGTCCGGCGGCGGCACCGACTGGGAACGTGAGGCCCCGGCCTACGCCGACCACATGCTCGCCACCCTCGCTCGGCGCGACGGGGCCGCCGACATCCGGCCCCGCCTGCGCTTCCGGGAGGTCCTGACCCCCGCCGACCTGGCGGCCCGCTACCGGGCACCGGGCGGGGCGATCTACGGCCCGTCGTCCAACGGACGCCGAAGTGCGTTCTGGCGCCCCGGCAACCGAGGGCCGCGCCGCGGTCTCTACCTGGTCGGCGGCTCCGCCCATCCGGGCGGCGGGTTGCCCCTCGTGGCTGCCGGCGCCCGCATCGTGGCCGCCCTCGCGGCCGCCGACGGCTGGTGACCGGCCTGCGCCGCCTCGCCCGAGGCGCGTTCACCGTGTCCCGGGCGACGGCGGCGGTGGCGGTGCTGGCCCGGTTGGCGCGAGGGGCACGGATGGCCGGCCCCGTCACGGTCCCGGCACCGGCGCTGCCGGGGGGAACGACGATCTCGGTCGTCATCCCGGCGCGCAACGAGGAGAACCGCCTCGGCCGGTGCCTGGCCGCGCTGGCCGGGGCCCCCGGCGTGGACGAGGTGATCGTCGTCGACGACGAGTCGAGCGACGCCACCGCCGCCGTCGCCCGAGCCGGCGGCGCCCGAGTCGTGCGCGGCGAGCCCCTGCCCGACGGGTGGGCGGGCAAGTGCTGGGCCCTGCAACAGGGCCTGACGGCGGCGACCGGGGAGTGGGTGGTGACCCTGGACGCCGACACGGTGCCGCACCCCGAGCTGCCGGCGGCGGCCGTGGCTCGCGCCCGCGCCGACGGTTGGGACCTGCTCACGCTGACCGCCCGCTTCGAGTGCCCCACCGCGGCGCTGCAGGTGCTCCACCCGGCCCTGCTCACCACCCTCGTGTACCGGTTCGGGCCGCCCGGTGCCGGCCCCGACCGGCGCCCGCCCCGTCGCCCCCTGGCCAACGGCCAGTGCCAGGTGCTGCGCCGGGCGCCGTTCCTGGCCGCCGGCGGGTTCGGGCCCGTCCGCCAGCACCTCACCGAGGACGTCGCCCTCGCCCGGTGGATGACGGCCGCCGGCGGGCGCGTCGGGTTCCTCGACGGATCGCCCGCCCTGGCCGTGCGGATGCACGAGTCGGCGGCCGGTGCCTGGCGGGAGTGGGGGCGCAGCCTCCCCCTGGCCGACCTGACCCCACCGCTGGCGATGGTGGGCGACCTGGGTGTGGTGTGGCTGGCCCAGGCCCTGCCCTTGGTGCGCCTGGCGGCGAGGCGAGGCGACGCCCTCGACGTCGTGCTCGCCCTTGCCCGTGTGGGAACGCTGGCCGCCACCCGTCCCGCCTACGACCGGCCCGGGGCCGCCTACTGGCTGAGTCCCGTCGCCGACGCCGCCGCCGCCGCCCGCCTCACCCAGGGGGCGCTGCGACCGGAGCGGACCTGGCGGGGTCGGACGTACGGGCGGGGCCCGGGGCCGGGACGCGGCCGGCCGCTCGGGCGGCCAGAGCGAAGCGCACGCCGATGAAGCTCATGAGCACCCCGGTGGCGGCGACCCGTTCGATCGGATCGACCAGGGCCTGGGCGATGGGGAAGCCGAACACCCCCACCCGGGCGCCCCAGGCGAAGCGTCCGCTGGCCCCCGTCACGCCCACGCAGGCGGCCACCGCCACGGCCGCCGCCCGGGGCGACACGACGGTGGCGGCGCCGGCGAACGTGAGCACGGACCGCCCGCCCCGGAAGCCCGCGAACACCGGCCAGGCGTGGCCGGTCATGGCGGCGAGGCCGCCGAGATGCCCCAGCCACCACGGGCCGGCGGCCGCCCCCGTGGCCGCGGCCCGCGTCGCGTCCGCGAGCGCCGGGCCGGCCAGCGCCCGGCTGGCGCCCATCAGCGGAGGGCCGGCGCCCGCCCGGCCGGCCAGCGCCCGGCCCACGCCGGCGCCCAGCACTCCCTTGGCCACGTCGCCCACGAACACCGGCACCGCCGCCCGCCGGCCCAGCGCCGCCTTCGCGTTCCAGTAGCCCGGGTTGCGATCGCCGACGGCCCGGACGTCGACGCCGCGCCTCCGGCCCACCAGCACGGCCACCGGCACCGAACCGGCCAGGTACCCGGCGGCCGCCGTCACCGGGACGGCCAGGGCGACCCGCATCGAGCCAGGATGCCACGATGCCGCCATGGGCGGGCTGGCGTCGTTCCACCTCGTGCGCGAGCCCGGTTGGAAGGCGCCGCTCGCCCTCACCCGGCTGGCCGTCGACCGCCGCCCCATGGCGCGCGTCGAGGGCCTGCGCTTCGTCCGCCTGCTCGGCACGGGCCGCGCCGCCCGGACTTCGTGGGGCATCGAGCCGGCCCGCACCGCCGTGTTCGCCGTCTGGGAGGCGCCCGAGGCCCTCGATGCGTTCCTCGCCGGCCACCCCCTCGCCGCCCGTTGGCGACGGGCGCGTGAGTGCTGGTCCGTGCGGCTGCACGCCACCGGCGGCCACGGCCGCTGGCGGGGTGTCGATGTCGTCGCCGCCACCGCGGCCGGCCCGTCGGCGCCCGGCGCGCCCGACGGCCCGGTCGCCGTGCTCACCCGGGCCGACGTGCGCGTCCGCCGCTGGCCCCGGTTCTTCTCCGCCGGCCGCCCAGTGAGCGATGAGGTGGCGGCCGCTCCGGGCCTGCGCGCCGTCGTCGCCCTGGGCGAGGCCCCGCTGGGGCGCCAGGCCACGTTCAGTGTCTGGTCGTCGGCGGCGGCGCTGCGGGCCTTCGCCTACGGCCGCCCCCGCCACGCCGAAGTCGTGCGCCGCACCCGTGCCGAGGCCTGGTACGGCGAGGAGCTGTTCGCCCGCTTCCATCCGTTCGCCTCGACGGGCACGTGGGACGGGCGCGACCCCCTGGGCGCCAGCGGCAGCAGCATCCCGTAGGGCGCCGCCCCGTCGCGGTGGTGAACACGGTGGGCGGCCACCAACCGTTCCACCCCGGGAAGGCGCGGTTGCGGCCCCCAACGGCGGTGGATGCACACGTCGTGGACGAAGGCGTAGCTGGCCCCGTAGACGGTGATGCCGGCGCCGATCGGTACGAGGGCGCCGAGGCCCGGCACGTGGTAGCCGACGACCATGGCGCCGACGACCAGCGCCGCGAACACGGCCGGGAACACGTCGTTGGCCTCCCACCCCCCGCCCGAAGGTTGGTGATGGCTGGCGTGCCAGCGCCAGGCCGGGCCGTGCATGACGAAGCGGTGGACGGCCGCGGTGAACGGCTCCATCGCGACGAACGCCGCGATCGCCAGCCCCACGGCGGCCACGCCCCGACACTACGGCACCGCCGCCGGCGGCGCCTGATCGGCCACGACCGCACCGGCCCAGGGGTCCGGCCTCGCGGTGCCTACGCGCGTTCTGGCAGAAGTGAGGGCTCGCTGACCTGGCCCGGTGAGCGAAATCTCCTGCCAGTTCGGTGCGACCGGAGCCAAGGGGCGGCGCCCACCGTCGAGGCCCAGTGCACGGGCGGCGTGCGGGCGGCGCGCGCAACGGGAAGCATTGGGACATGCCGGTGGTGGCGTGGCCGTGGGGCGCTGTCGTCGCCCTCGACGTGCTGGCCTGGACGGTGGTGAGCCTGGCCGTGGGTTGGTGGGGCGCCCGCCTCCCGTCGGCCCGCCTCGCCGCCGACGGCGCCGTGACGCGCCTGCGCCCGTTCGAGCGCGGGGGGACCTGGTACCGCCGCCACCTGCGCGTCCACCGGTGGAAGGACCGGCTGCCGGATGCCGGCGCCTGGTTCGGCGGGGTCCCCAAGCGCCACCTGCCTCCGGGCGGCGGCCGCCGCGAGCGCCTGGGGCGGTACGCCGCCGAATGCCGGCGGGCCGAGCGCGTGCACTGGGGCATCCTCGCCGTCACGCCGCTGTTCGCCTTGTGGAACCCGCCCGGGCTGTTCGCCGCCATGGTGGCCTATGCGCTGGCGGCCAACATCCCCTGCGTGGTCGTCCAGCGCTACAACCGCGCCCGCCTGGCCCGACTCAGCCCCCCGGCGGCGCGAGGCGCGCCAGCAACCTGAGGGCGGCGGGCACGGTGGCCTCCACGACTCCGGGCTCGTCGACCACGGCCTGGACCCACGGCGGCCGGAACCGGGTGGCCACCACGATGGGCGTGTCCAATCCGGAGAACTGCAAGGCGCTGCGGGCGAACGCCGCCGCGTAGTCCTGCGGGCGGACGTCCCGCGCCAGCTCGACCAGCGCCCACGGGTCGGGCCGCCGGCCTTGCTCGGCCTCGGGGACGGTGACGATCGCGGCCGAGGGCGGGCTGGTGGAGCCGCCCGACAGCCCGGGCCCGTCGGTGAGGACGGCCCCCCGCACGAGCTTGGGGCGGGCTCCGGCGATGAGCAGCGCGAGGTAGGCCCCCAGCCCCCGGCCCACCACCGTGGCCGAGCCGAGCTGGGCCAGGGCGATGTCGACGTCGGCCATGAGCACCTCAGGCGTATAGCCGCCGCCGGCGGGCAGCGTCGACTGCCCGTGCCCGGTGAGGTCGAGCCCGGCGATGGGCCCGGGCCAGCCCGCGGCCCAGGCGGGGGCGACCGCCGGGGTGGCCTCCCCCAGGCCGTGGAGCAGCAGCAGGGGCCGGCCCGGCCCGGGACGGAGCTCGTGCAGGGCGAGGTCGACCAGGTTGTGGCGCAGCCAGATCACGCCGTCGGCGTCGTCGCCGCGGTCGGTCACGGGCGGCCCGCCCCGGTGCGGCGCGTGCGGCGCGTGCGGTGCCCCGGCGGGCCGATGAGGTCGAGCACGATCCCCGCCACCTCGTGCGGGCGCTCGATGTGGACGAAGTGCCCGGTGTCGGCCAGCGTGACGAGCCGTCCGCCGAGCGGCAGCCACGGCTCGACGTCGGCCGGTTCGGTGCCCCAGCTCATCTCCTCGATGTCCAGGCCGAGCACGCCCACGAACGGCATGCCCAATCCCGCCATCCGGTACAGCGACCACTCGGGACGGAACGGGCCGAAGCCCCCCGGCCGGAGAGACGGGTCGAGCTTCCAGCGCCAGCCGTCGGGGTCCTGGCGGGCGCCGATGGTGACCAGATAGCGCAGCCAGGCGAGGGGCAGGCGAGGATTCTGGCGCTGGCGGCGGCGGGCCAGTTCCTCGGGGGTCCCCGGCGGCCGGACGGCGTCGGCGGTGCGCCGGCGGTGATCGAGCCAGCCTTCGAGCTCGCCGATGAGCATGCGGGTGCGCAGGTGGTCGGGCACGTCGGGCATGCGGCGCTTCGACGGCAGCCCGTCGAGGTTCACGAAGTGGCTCACGAGCTGGGGGCGGGCCTCGGCCAGCTGCATGAGGAGGCCGCCCCCCTTGGAGTGGCCGATCACCGGCGCCGGCGCGTCGGTGGTGGAGGCCATGACGGCGACGGCGTCGCGGATGTCGGCGTCCCAGGACGCCAGTGCGGTGCGCTGGCTGTCGCCGTGGCCGCGCTGGTCCCAGCTCACCACCCGCCACCCGGCGTCGACCAGCAGGGGGGCGAGCAGGTCCCAGGTGGCGGCGAAGTCGAGGCCCCCGTGGGCCGCGAACACGGGCGGCGCCTGGGGGTCTCCCCACTCGTAGGCGGCGAGAGCGACGCCCGCGCTGGTGACCGTGCGCCGTCGGTCGGGGCGGCGCGCCCCCGGGTAGGACGCGGCGGTGTCGGGAGCGGCAGCCGTCATGGCGAGCGACCCTAGGCGGCCGTATCACGGCGGCCGAGGCCGGCCGCCGCCGAACGCGGGCCGGCGGCCGCCGCCGCCCGGCCGCCCCCAGGCCGGGCAGTCGTCATCGGACCGGCACGAAAACGCGGCTCGCCGTAATGGTCCCCGCCCCTACGGTGCACGGCGGAGGCGGTCGGGGTCCGGAAGAGGAGCACCGTTGGCACCGAGCGGGACCGCACAGCCAGGTCTGGGGACGAAACGGCGCGCCCGCCCGCTGGCCGCGCTCGGCCTGGCGGTGGCGGCGGTGGCCGGCTGCGGTGAGACCATCCAGCCGCGGGCGCCGGCGCCTCCGGTGGTGACGGCCACCACCACGACGACGATGGCGCCCACCACCACGACCACGGCGCCCGTGCAGTACGTCGTGGTCCGGGGCGACAGCCTGAGCTCCATCGCCGCCCAGTTCGGGATCACCATCACCGACCTGGCGGCCGCCAACGGCCTCGCCGACCCTAACGACATCAAGGTCGGCCAGGTCCTCACCATCCCCCCGCCGACCACCACCACCTTGGCGTTCTCCTCGACGACGAGGTGACAAGGCCACCCGCACCTTCTGGCCGAAGCGAGCCCCCGCTGAGCAGGGCCGGTGGGAAGACCGCCGGCCAGAACGCATCCGGGCGTGGGCGTCGAGGTCAGTCGCCGGTGGCGACCTGGACCTGCTGGTCGGGGGAGGTGCGGGCGGCGGTCAGGGCGGCGGCCACCTTGGCCCGGACGTCGGCGGCGTTGAAGGCGTGGGTGGGGTAGCAGGCGATGCCGGCCGAGCAGCAGGCGTCGGGGGCGAGCTCGGCCAGGCGGGCGCGCAGCCGGTCGAGCAGCACCAGGGCACCGTCTTCGGCGGTGTCCTCCAGCACCAGTCCGATGCGGTCGCCGGCCAGGCGGCAGGCGGTGTCGCCCTCGCGCACGGTGTCCTCGAGGGCGCTGGCCAGGATCACCGGGTGCACCGGGCGGTCGTCGTCGGGCCCGCGCCGGGCTTCCAGCAGCACGACCGACACCGGCCGCAGGTGGCGCCGGGCGGCCGAGATGCGGCTGGCGACGGCGACCGCGAAGAACCCCGACGTGAACAGCCCGGTCTCGGCGTCGATGAACGGGGAGGCCTCGTCGTCGAGGTCACGGTCGTCGGTGCGGGCGGCGGCGCCGAGGGTGGGCCCCGAGGGCGGCGGGGCCGCCGGGCGCCCGGGTGGGGGCACCGGCGCGCCGCCGGCCACCAACGGTCCGCCCACCAAGGCCACCACGCCCGCGACGGCGGCGGCCAGGGCGGCCACCAGCGCCAGCGAGCGGGCGTCGGCGACGTAGGCGATGAGGCCGGCCACCAGCCCCACCGCCCCCGCCCCCAGCCCCAGCCAGCGGGATGTCACCGTGCCCCCCTCTCAGACGCTCGTCTCCGCCACCGCCCCTCGGTGTCGCCCCGCCAGACGGGCGATGTCAGCCATGATGCGGGCCAGCTCGAAGTCCTTGGGCGTGTAAACGGCGGCGACGCCCCGCCGCAGCAACCCGGGCTGGTCCTCTTCGGGGATGATGCCACCCACGACGACGGGCGCGTCGACACCCCGCTCGTGCAGCTCGGCCAGCACCTGGGGCACGAGCTCCAGGTGGCTGCCCGACAGGATCGAGAGCCCCACCACGTCGGGATCCTCGTCGGCGGCCGCCGCCGCGATCTGAGCCGGTGTCAGGCGGATGCCGGGATAGATGACCTCCATCCCGGCGTCGCGGGCCGCCACCGCGATCTGTTCGGCCCCGTTGGAGTGGCCGTCGAGCCCCGGCTTGGCCACGAGGAAGCGAGGCGGCCCGCCGGGCATCGCCTTCACCGTCGCGGCCACCTCCGCCAGCTCGCTCCCCCGGCGCCCCACCGCCGCGCCGACGCCGGTGGGAGCGCGGTATTCGCCGAACACGTCCCGCAACGTCGCCGCCCATTCCCCGGTCGTGCCGCCGGCGCGGGCGAGCTCGATGGTGGCCCGCATCAGGTTGGTGTCGCCGGCGGCCGCCCGCCGCAACTCGTCGCGAGCCCGGGCGACGGCGGCCTCGTCGCGCCCGGCGCGCCACGCCCGCACGTCCTCCACCACCTCGGCCGCCGCCGCCGGGTTGACCCGCAGGATGGCTTCGGACCCGGGGCGGCGGCCGCCCACCAGCGGCGAGGCGGCCGCCTCGGTGAAGCGGTTCATGCCGACCACGATCTGCTCGCCCGACTCGATGGCCCGGGTGCGCTCGGCCAGGCTGGTGACCAACCGGCCCTTCAGCTCGTCGATGGCCGCGAAGGCCCCGCCCATGGCGAGCACGTCGTCCAACTCGGCGGCGGCCGCCTCGGCCAGTTCGGCGGTACGGGCCTCGATGACCTGGCTGCCGTCGAAGATGTCGTCGTATTCCAGCAGGTCGGTCTCGTAGGCCAGCACCTGTTGCATGCGCAACGACCACTGCTGGTCCCACGGGCGGGGCAGCCCGAGCGCTTCGTTCCACGCCGGTAGCTGCACCGACCGGGCCCGCGCCCGCTTCGACAGCGTCACCCCGAGCATCTCCAGGATGATGCGCTGCACGTTGTTCTCGGGCTGGGCCTCGGTGAGGCCGAGGCTGTTCACCTGCACGCCGTAGCGGAAGGTGCGCAGCTTGGGGTCGGCGACGCCGTAGCGCTCGGCACAGGTGCGGTCCCACAGCTGGGCGAAGGCGCGGAGCTTGCACACCTCCTCGATGAACCGGATGCCAGCGTTCACGAAGAAGCTGATCGAACCCACCACCGCCGGGAAGCGCTCGGGCGGCACCTGGCCCGAATCGCGCACGGCGTCGAGCACGCCGATGGCCGTGGCCAGGGCGTAGGCGACCTCCTGCACGGGCGTGGCCCCCGCCTCCTGCAGGTGGTAGCTGCACACGTTCATCGGGTTCCACAGCGGCGCGTGCTCGGAGCACCAGGCCACCATGTCGACGATGAGGCGGCGGCTGGGCTCGGGCGGGAAGATGTAGGTGCCCCGGCTCAGGTACTCCTTGACTATGTCGTTCTGGGTCGTACCCCGCAGGGCCTCGCTGGTGGCCCCGTGCTCCTCAGCCGTCACCACGTAGAGGGCGAGCAGCCACATCGCCGTGGCGTTGATCGTCATCGACGTGTTCATGGTGCCGAGGGGGATGCCGTCGAACAGCGTGCGCATGTGGCCCAGGTGGGCGACGGGGACGCCGACCTTGCCCACCTCGCCCCGGGCGTAGGGGTGGTCGGGGTCGTAGCCCGTCTGGGTGGGCAGGTCGAAGGCGATCGACAGGCCCGTCTGCCCCTTGGCCAGGTTCGTGCGGTAGAGCGAGTTGGACGCCTTGGCCGTCGAGTGGCCCGAGTAGGTGCGCATCAGCCACGGGCGATCGCGTTCGTGGTGCGTACCGGACCCCGTCACGGGTGCACCCTCCAGTCGGGCGACGCGCCATTGGCTGCCGCCATCACGAGGCACCAGTGACCCCTTCGCCGCGGCGCGGCGAAGACCGTGCCGTGTGTCTGGAACTCGCTTCGCTCGCTCATTGCGGCCCATCCTCCTCGTCGTGGTCGGGTGCGTGCCAGCGCGCCGGGGCGGCAAGGGCGCCGGCCAGGCGCTGCAGGTAGCTCGGGCGGGGCACCTCGACGGCGCCGAGGGAGGCGAGATGGGGTGTCAGCCACTGCACGTCGAGCAGCTCGTAGCCCCCCGCCCGCAGCCGGTCGACCAGGGCGACGAGGGCGACCTTCGACGCGTCCCGGGCCCGGTGGAACATCGACTCGCCGGCGAACAGGCCGCCGATGGCGACGCCGTACAGGCCGCCGGCGAGGCGACCGTCGGGCGTGCGCGCCTCCACGCTGTGGGCCCAGCCGAGGCGGTGCAGGGCGACGTAGGCATCGATCACGGCCGGCGTGATCCAGCCGTGGGGGCGACGAGGGTCGGCGCAGGCCGTGACGACGTCGCGGTAGGCGCCGTCGACGGTGACGGTGAAGCGGCGGGTGGAGCGCCGCAACGAGCGCGCCACCCGCAGCCGGTCGAGGGGGACGATCGCCCGGGGGTCGGGCGACCACCAGCCCATCGTCCGCCGTCGCAGCGGCATCGGGAACAGGCCGGCGCGGTAGGCGGCCAACAACGTTCCCGGCTCGAGGTCGCCGCCGACGCACACCAGGTCGCCGTGGGCCCCGGTGGGGTCGGGGAAGCGCCACGACGAGGCCGGCGGCTCGATGGGCGCCCGCGACACTCAATAAGCGTAGAAGCCCTGCCTGGTCTTGCGGCCGAGGCGGCCGGCGCTGACCATCCGCCGCAGCGTGGGCATGGGCGCCATGCCAGGATCGGCGAACTCGGCGTAGAGGGCGTCGAGGATGGCGGTCGAGGTGTCGAGGCCGACCAGGTCGAGCAGCCGGAACGGGCCCATCGGGAACCCGCAGCCGCCCTGCATGGCGGCGTCGATCGCCTCCATGGAGGCCGTGCCGTTCTCCAGCATCCGCACGGCGGCGTTGAGATAGGGGAACAGCAGGGCGTTGACGATGAAGCCGGCCCGGTCGGCCACCTCCACGGGCTCCTTGCCGCAGGCGGCGGCGAAGGCCATGGCCTCGGCGATGGTGGTGTCGGAGGCGGTGAGGGGCCGCACGACCTCGACCAGGGCCATGGCCGGGGCCGGGTTGAAGAAGTGCAGGCCGCACACCCGGTCGGGTCGGCCGGTCTCCATGGCGAGCTCGATCACGGGGAGCGTGGAGGTGTTGGTGGCGAGGATGGCGCCGGGCTGCACGGACCGGTCGATCTCGGCCAGCAGGTGCCGCTTGACCGGCAGGTCCTCCACCACCGTCTCGACGACCAGATCGCAGTCGTGCAGGTCCTTGAGGGCGGTGGTGGCCGTGACCCGGGACAGGGTGGCCTTGCGGTCGTCCTCCTGGAGGCGGCCCTTGGCCACCTGCTTGGTGAGCGAGCGGTCGAGCTCGGCGAGCACGCCGTCGGCCGAGGCCTCGGAACGAGCCCGCACGATCACCTCGTGGCCGGCGGCGGCGGCCACCTCGGCGATGCCCACGCCCATCTGGCCCGAACCCACGATGCCGACCCGTTGCACGGCCGGAGCGGGCTTGGGCGCGTCGATTGCAGTGTCTTCCTCGGACATGGCGATACGTTACCGCTGGGTAACCACCCCTGACCAGGGCCCTAGGGCCCCTGCGCGCCGGCCACCGGGCCGTGGACCGGGAGGCGCGGCGGAACCGCTGCCATCCGTCACGGCTGCGCCGACCCCCCTGCCGTCCCATTCGGGCCCCAGACCGTCGGTTTCATCAAGATGCGGGCCGTTGTCCTGACCGACGGCACCACCGTCCGACGGCCCGTCGAGGTCTGCCGGGGCTCGCGGGGAGGCGCCGTCCTGGGCTGACCGCGGGGGTAGGTTCCCTGCTCCGTGACCGGGATCCTCGCTCTCGTCGGAGGCGGTGAGTTCAGCCCCGCCAGCCCCTACGACGCCGACCTGCTGGCGGCCGCGGGCACCGACGAGGTCGTGGTGGTGCCCACGGCGGCGGCCTTCGAGCATCCCGACCGCGTGGGCGAGGCCGCCCGGCGGCAGCTCGCACCCCTGGGTGCCCGGGTCGACGTGCTACCCGTCCTGCGCCGCCCCGACGCCCTCGACTCTGGTCACGCCGCCACCGTGCGGGGCGCCCGCTTCGTCTACCTGGTGGGGGGGTCGCCGATGCACCTGCGCTCGGTGCTGAAGGAGACTCCGGTGTGGGACGCGCTGGTGGCCGCCTGGCACGACGGCGCCACGGTGGCCGCCGCCGGCGAGGCCGCCGCCACGGTCGTCGACCCGATGGTGGACGCCCGGGGGGGCGCCTTCACTCTCGGGCTGGGCCTGCTCGCCCCGTTGGCCGTGATGCCCCACCACGACACCTGGTCGCCGGACCGCAGCCACCGCACCCTGGTGCTGGCCCCCGCCGGCTGCCCCGTCCTCGCCCTGGACACCGGGGCGGTGGCGTTGCGCCACGGCCCGGGCCAGTGGAACGCCCTCGGCGGCGTGGCCGTGCACCGCAACGCCCAGCCCGCCCAGCTCGACGACCTCCCCTGAACCGGCCGCGCGCGCCGGGCCCGGCCGGGGACCAGAACTTCTCCGTCGACAACCCGTCTCGCGCATCTGTACGCGCGTGCCGGGCGCACAGCCCGATCGGCGCGTACAGAACCGCGTTCGCAGGCCCGGGCCGGGGTGGTCGCCGCACGTGTCACGGCCAGC
>JBIOZN010000492.1:0-3821 GCA_044871175.1 Acidimicrobiales bacterium
GGCCGGCCCGCGGCCCTGCTCTGCGCGGCCGAACGGTGGCGGGCGGGCGCCCTGAGCCACCCGCCCCGGGATCGGGGCAGCCAGACCTCGGAGCTGGCGGCGCTCCGCCAGCACCACGCCGCCATCGCCGCCGCCGGCACCAACGGCCTCGACACCGATGCCGGCCAGCGCCGGTTGGCCCGCCTCGAGCGGGAGATCCGCCAGCGCGACTGGACCGCCGCCGCGGCCGACCGGGCCACGACATCGGCCCACCCTCCCCACCTGGTCGCGCGCCTGCGCCGGGCGCTGGCGGGGCGAGCCCTCGTGGAGTTCGTCCAACACGACGGGCGGCTCCACGCCGTCGTCGTCACCGACGGCCGCACCCGCCACGTCGAGCTCGGCCCGGTCGCCACCGTCGCCCACGAGCTCGAGGCTCTGAACTACGCCCTGCGCCGCCTCGGTCGGGCGCGCGCCAACGTCGTCGAACGCGTGCACGGCGACGTCGCCGCCGGCCTCCAGCGGCTGGAGGACCTCTTGCTCGCGCCCCTGGCGCCACGCCTCGGGCACCGGCCCCTGGTCATCGTGCCCACCGCGGCGCTGCACGCCGTGCCGTGGAGCGCGCTGCCCACCACGAGGGGCCGTCCGGTGACGGTCGCGCCCTCGGCCACATGGTGGTGCCAGCGCGCCGGTTCGGAACCGGTGCCCGACGCGATTGTCGCCCTGGTCGCCGGTCCCGGCCTGGCGTGCGCGCCCGGGGAGGTGGCGGCGCTGTCGCAGCATCACCCCGGCGCCCGCGTCCTGACGGGCGCCGCGGCCACCGCGGCCGCCACGCTCGCCGCCCTCGACGGTGCCACCGTCGCCCACCTCGCCTGCCACGGCCGGTTCCGCGGCGACAACCCCATGTTCTCCTGCCTCGAACTGGCCGACGGCCCCGTCACCGTCTACGACCTCGAGACCCTCGCTCGCGTTCCCCGCCTCGTGGTGCTGTCGGCCTGCGACGCCGGGCTGTCGGAGGCCAAGGCGGGCGAGGAGCTGCTGGGCACGCTCACCTCGCTGTTCGCCGCCGGCGCCGACACCGTTCTCGCCAGCCCGCTCCCCGTGCCCGACTTCGAGACCACGCTGCTGATGGTCCCCTTCCACGACGCGCTGGCCGCCGGCCACCCCCCCGCCGACGCCCTGGCCCTCGCTCGCGCCGGCCTCGATCTCACCGACCCTCGCCATCTGATCGCCGCCACCGCGTTCTCCTGCTTCGGCGCCGGCTGGCGGCCGGTGCTCGCCCCGCCGCAGCCCGCCTGTTCAGTCAGGAATCTGCACCTCTACGGTGCAATCCCCTGACTGAAGAGGCCGCGCGCTCAGGCCGAAGCCGCCGTGTCGGGCACGACCTCGACGACCTCGGCGAAATGACAGGCGCTCAGATGATCGGACCCGTTCTGACCCCTCGCAATCAGGGGTGGCTCCTCCGCTGCGCAGATCTCCTGCGCCTTCCAGCACCGCGTCCGAAACCGGCAGCCGGACGGCGGGTTCACCGGCGAGGGGACGTCACCGGTGAGCACGATGCGCTTGCGCTGGCGTTCGAGCCTGGGGTTGGCCACCGGCACGGCTGACAGCAGCGCCTGGGTGTAGGGGTGCGTGGGGCGGTCGTACACCGCCTGCCGGGGCCCGAGCTCGACGATCTTGCCCAGGTACATCACGGCCACCCGGTCGGAGATGTGGCGCACCACCGACAGGTCGTGGGCGATGAACATGTAGCTGAGCCCGAGGCGGTTCTGCAGGTCCTCGAGCAGGTTCACCATGCCAGCCTGGATCGACACGTCGAGGGCCGACACGGGTTCGTCGAGCACGATCAGCTTGGGTTCGAGGGCCAGGGCGCGGGCGATGCCCACCCGCTGGCGCTGGCCTCCGGAGAACTCGTGCGGGTAGCGGTTGGCGTGCTCGGGGTTGAGCCCGACGGTCGCCAGCAGGTCACGCACGCGCTCGCGGCGCGCCGCGCGATTGCCCCCCACGCCATGGATCTTGAGGGGCTCGGCCACGATCTCGCTCACCGGCAGCTTGGGGTTGAGCGAGGCGTAGGGGTCCTGGAACACGATCTGCAAGTCGCGCCGGACCCGCCGCAGGTCGCGGCGCCCCATCCCGCCCAGCTCGACGCCCTCGAACACGACCCGCCCCGAGGTGGCCGGGTGCAGCTGCAGCACCGTGCGGCCCAGCGTGCTCTTGCCGCACCCCGACTCGCCGACGACGCCCAACGTCTCGCCCGGCAGCACCTCGAAGCTGACGCCGCTCACCGCGTTCACCACGCCGACCGTGCGCCGGATCAAGCCGCCCCCCTTGATGGGGAACTCCTTCACCAGCTCCTCGACCCGCAGGATCGGCTCGGGCCGCGTCCCGGTGTCGGCGGGCTGTTCGAGCGCGGCGGTCACGTCCCGCTCGCCTGGTCCAGCCTGGCCTCGGCGTGGTCGACGACGGCGTCGAGCTCGTCGCTCTTCATGTCGACGGCGGTGAGGTCGACCGCCGTGGGCCGGAACAACGTCTCGGCGTCCATGCCCTCGAGCTCGTCCATCCGGTGGCACGCCGCCCGATGGTGGTCGTCGACGAGGAACAGGCTCGGTTCGACCTCGGTGCACAGCTCGATCACCAGGGGGCAACGCGAAGAGAACGGGCAGCCCGGGGCCAGGTTCACCAGCGAGGGCGGCGAGCCCGGGATGGGCGTGAGCCGCTCGCCCGCCTGCTCGAGCCGGGGCAGCGAGCCCAGGAGCCCCAGCGTGTAGGGCATGCGGGGGCGGTCGAAGATGTCGTCGACCGTGCCCTGCTCGACCGCCTTGCCGGCGTACATGACCATCACCCGCCCGGCCATGTTGGCGATCACCCCGAGGTCGTGGGTGATGAGGATCACGCCCACGCCGGTCTCGGTCTGCACCTGGCGCAGCGCCTCCAGGATCTGGGCCTGCACGGTGACGTCGAGGGCGGTGGTGGGTTCGTCGGCGATGATCACCCGGGGCTCGTTGGCCATGGCCATGGCGATCATGGCCCGCTGGCGCATCCCGCCCGAGAACTCGTGCGGGTACTGCTTGGCCCGCTCGACCGGGTTGGGGATGCCCACCAGCTCGAGCATCTCCACCGCACGCGCCCATGCCGCCTTCTTCGACGTGTCACGGTGGACACGGACCGCCTCCGCGATCTGGGAGCCGATCTTCTGCACCGGGTTCATCGAGGTCATCGGGTCCTGGAAGATCATGGCGATCTCCGACCCGCGGTACTTGTTGAGCTCACGGTCGTCGAGGCCCACGAGCTCGGCGCCCTTGAACTTGGCCGAACCCTTCACGGTGGCCGTCTTGGGCAGCAGGCCCAGCAGGGCCATGTTCGTGACTGACTTCCCTGACCCCGACTCGCCGACGATGCCCAGGATCTCGCCCTCGGCCAGGTCGAACGACACCCCCCGGACGGCGTGGACGATGCCGTCCTCACTGCGGAAGTCGACGCTGAGATCCTCCACTTCGAGGATCGGCGTGCGGATCGGGCTGGTACGCCGCAGGCTCACGCCCGCACCCGCTGCTGACGGGGGTCGAAGGCGTCACGTAGCCCGTCACCGATGAAGTTGATACACAGCACGATCATGATGATGACGAAACCGGGAAAGTAAAACTGCCACCACGTCGAGCTGGCCGCCGCCTGGGCGTCGCTCACCAGCGTGCCGAGCGAGGTGTCGGGGGGGCGGATGCCCAGGCCCAGGTACGACAGCGTGGTCTCGGTGAGGATGGCCAGCGCCATGGCCAGCGTCGCGGCCACGATGGTGGTGCCCACGACGTTGGGCAGGATGTGGCGCCGGATGATGTAGCCGCGTGAGC
>JBIOZN010000493.1:0-2057 GCA_044871175.1 Acidimicrobiales bacterium
CCCTCACCGCGCTTGGAGCGGTCGGTGTAGGCGGCGACCAGGCAGTAGTCGCAGATGGTGCCGTTGGTGATGAAGTTCTTGCGGCCGTTCAGGACGTAGCCGCCGTTCTTGCGCTCCGCCCGCGACGCGAGGCCGGCGGCGTCGGAGCCGGTGTTCGGCTCGGTGATGGCGTAGGCGCCGATGATCTCCCCGGCGATGGAGCGGGGCAGGTACCGCTCGCGCTGCTCGTCGGTGCCGAACTTGTAGATCGGGAAGGCGGCGAGGTCGGCGTGGGCGTTCACCGAGGCGGTGATCCCGGCGGACACCTTCGCCATCTCCTCCACGAAGATGCACTCGGTGATCTTGTCGGCGCCGATGCCGCCGTACTCCTCGGGGAACACGATGCCGAGCAGGCCGAGCTCACCGAGCATCGGGAGGACCTGGACGGGGAACTTCTCCTCGCGCTCCGCATCCTCGACCAGCGGGAGGATCTCCCCCTGGGCGAACTCGCGGACCATCTGGCGAAGGTCCTCCTGCTCCTCCGTGAAGGCGTAGCTCAGCATGCGGCTCCCTCGGGACGGGGGGGGGGATCTCGGCGCAGCCGAGGCGCCGACGGGAACGCATGAAGTCTACCGGGGCGCCCGTGTGCGAGACTCGGGATCCGTGGCCGATCCCTTCCGCCTCGACGGGCGCACCGTCATCGTCACCGGGGCCTCGCGTGGGATCGGCGCGGAGGTGTCCCGCGCCATCGCCGCCCAGGGCGGCGGGGTGGTCCTGGTCGCCCGCTCGAAGGGGGCCCTCGACGACCTGGCGGGGAGCATCGACGGCCCCGTCCGGACCGTCGCCGGCGACGTCGCCGACACCCTCACCGCCGCCGACGCCCTCGATGCCGCCGAGGACCTCGGCGGCCGCCTCTGGGGCCTGGTCAACAACGCGGGGATCAACCCCTTCTACCACCCGGTCACCGACACCCCCCTGTCGGAGTGGGACGAGATCCTGCGGGTCAACGTCCTCGGCGCCGCCGCCATGGCCCGGGCGGTGGGGCGGCAGATGGCCGAGGCGGGCGGGGGAGGGCGGATCGTGAACCTCTCCTCGATCGCCGGGCTGACGGGGCTGCCGAACATCGGCCCCTACAACGCCTCCAAGGCGGCGCTCGACGCCCTCACCCGCACCCTCGCGGTGGAGCTCGGCCCCGCCGGCGTGCTGGTGAACTCGGTCGCCCCCGGCACCATCCTCACCGAGATGGTGGAGGGGCTGATGACCGCCAACCCCGTCCTGCGGGAGAAGCTGGTCGCCAAGGCCCCGCTGGGCCGGCTGGGGGCGGTCGCGGAGGCGGCGTGGCCGATCGTGTTCCTGCTCACCGACGCCGCCAGCTTCCTCACCGGCCAGACGATCGTCGTCGACGGCGGCCGGCTGGCCCAGGGGTAGGCATGCGGGTCGTGATCTGCGGCGCCGGCACCGCCGGGTGCGTCGCCGCCGCCCGCCTCTCGGAGGACGAGGGCACCGAGGTCACCCTCCTGGAGGTCGGCCCCCACTACCGGCCGGGGGAGTGGCCCGCCGAGCTCGCCCACTCGCACCGGATCATCAAGGAGACCCACGACTGGGGGTACCTGGCGCGGGCGGGGGCGTCCCCCCGGATCGTCCACGTGCCCCGCGGCCGGGTGGTGGGGGGGTCGTCGGTCACCAACGGGGCGATCGCCCTGCGCGGCCACCCCGAGCACTACGACGAGTGGGACGCCCTGGTGGACGGCTGGGGGTGGGACAGCTGGCTGCCGTGGTTCCGGGCGATCGAGGCGGACCGCGACTTCGGGGACGCCCCCTGGCACGGCGCCGACGGGCCGATCCCGATCGGACGCTACCCCCGCGGCGAGTGGCTGGAGCTGCAGGAACGGTTCGCCGAGGCGGCCCTCGCCGCCGGCCACGGCTGGGTCGACGACCACAACGCCCCTGGCGCGATCGGGCCGATGCCGAGCGCGCCCGGCGCGTTGTGGTCGTCGATCCATCCGTGGCCGACCGACAGGGCCGCCTCGCAGAAGCGCTCCTGCAGCTCGAGCCAGCTCGTGCGCGGGTAGCGGCTG
>JBIOZN010000494.1:0-3143 GCA_044871175.1 Acidimicrobiales bacterium
CCGAGCCGGCGATCGATCTACCAGGTGTTCCGCGTCTCGAAATCGGGTCGGATGCACGTTTTTCCGCAGCCTGCTAGTGCCCCAGGCGCCCGTCGGGCCGCCACTAGGTTCGGGCGGCGATGCCGAGTGTGCAGGTGGGCGCCGTCGAGGTGGCCTACGCCGACGACGGGGAGGGTGACCCACTCCTCGCCCTCCACGGGGCCGCGACCGACCGGACCTGCTGGGACCAGCAGGTGCCCGGGCTCGTCGAGCGCTTCCGGGTCCTGCGCCCCGAGTACCCCGGCTCGGGCGCCACTCGCGACCCCGGCGGGCGCCTGGAGTTGGGCGACCTCGTGGCCCAGGCCGTCGGCGTGGCCGACGCCGTGGGGGCCACGCGCTTCCACCTCACCGGCTGGTCGCTGGGCGCCGTCGTGGCGGCCGCGGTGGCGGCCACCGTGCCCGATCGGGTCCGCTCGGCCAGCCTGGTGTGCGGGTGGGCCCGCACCGATGCCCGCATGCGGTTCACCTTCGACCTCTGGCGCCGGCTCATCGTCGCCGACGCTGAGCTTTTCGCCCGGTACGCCTTCGCCGACGGGTTCACCGCCGCCACCTTCGAGGCCCGGGGGGTGGACGGGGTCGAGGTCCTCGTGCGGGAAGCGGCCGCGGGCCTGGCCCCGGGGTCCGATCGGCACATCGAGCTCGACCAGCGCGTCGATGTCACCGCCCAGCTCCGGGCCATCGTGGCGCCCACGCTGGTGATCGGCGGGTTGGAGGACCGCTGCGTCGACATCGCCCACTCCCGCTTCCTCGCCGAGCACATCGCCGGCGCCGAGCTGGTGGAGCTGGCCTGCGGGCACCTCCTGCCTCTCGAGCAGGCGGGCGAGCTCACCCGCATGCTGCTCGAGCACCACGGGGCCCATTGAGCACGCTCTCCGAGGCCGGGTCCAAGGCGCTGCTCGCCGGCTACGGGGTGCCATTCGCCGCCGAGCGGGTCCTGGCCACGCCCGACGAAGCGGCGGCGGCGGCCGCCGAGCTCGGCTTCCCGGTGGTGGTGAAGCTGAACGGGGACGCCATCGCCCACAAGACCGAGCGGGGCCTGGTGCGCCTGCGTCTGGGCGATGCCGACGCCGTGCGGGCCGCGGGCGCCGAGCTGCTCGCCCGGGCCCGCCCCGACGACGGCGAGGTCAGCCTGCTGGTGGCCCCCATGGTGCAGGGCGGCCGGGAGCTGATCGCCGGTGTGGTGCGTGATCCCCAGTTCGGCCTGGCCGTCATGCTGGGCGTGGGCGGCACGCTGGCCGAGGCCCTGGGCGACGTGGTGTTCCGGCTGGTGCCGCTCACCCGGGCCGACGCCGCCGCCATGATCGCCGACCTGCGGACCCAACCGCTGCTCGGCCCGTTCCGGGGTGAGGCGGCGGTGGACCGCGAGCGTCTGGTCGACGTTCTGGTCGGGCTCTCGGCCGTGGGCGAGGCCCGGCCCGACCTCGCCTCGGTGGACGTGAACCCGCTCATCGTCACCGCCGCGGGCGTGCCTGTGGCGGTCGACGCCCTCGTCGAGTTGGGTGGCGGCGAACCGGTCCGATCGCCGGCGGCCCGCAGCCGATCACGGATCGATGCAGGCCGGTGGCAGGCGTTGTTCGAGCCCGCAGGGGTGGTGGTCGCCGGCGCGTCGGCCCACCCGGGGAAGTTCGGGTTCGTGTCGCTCCACAACCTGCTGGCCGCCGGCTACGAGGGGCGGGTGTTCGCCACCAACCTGGCCGGCGAGGAGGTGCTGGGCGTCGACACGGTGCCCTCGGTGGACGAGCTGCCCGAGGGTGCCGCCGACCTGGTGTTCGTGTGCACACCGGCGGGAGCCAACCCCGACCTCCTGCGCCAGTGCGCGGCGAAGGGCATCGGGGCCGCGTTCGTCACATCGGCCGGGTACGGCGAGGCCGGGCCCGACGGCCAGCGGGCCCAGGACGAGCTCGTCGCCCTGGCCGCCGAGCTGGGGATCCTGCTGGCCGGCCCCAACGGCCAGGGCGTGGTGTCCACGCCGGCCCGGCTGTGCGCCCAGATCGTCGCCCCCTACCCGCCGCCGGGACGGATCGCCGTGGCCTCGCAGTCGGGCAACTTCGTGTCCAGCTTCATGAACTGGGCCTGCGCCACCGGCGTGGGCATCAGCCGGGCCGTCTCGGCGGGCAACGCCGCCGCCACGACGGTGGCCGACTACCTGGAGTTCTACGCCGACGACCCCGCCACGGCCGTGGGCCTGGCCTATGTCGAGGGGATCGACGACGGCCGGGCCTTCATCGACCGCGTCGGTGCCGTCACGGCGCGCATGCCGCTGGTGCTGGTGAAGGGCGGCGCCACCGAGGGCGGCCAACGGGCGGCGGCGTCGCACACGGGCGCCCTGGCGGCCAACGACCGGGTGTTCGACGGCGCCGTGCGCCAGGCCGGCGCCACGCGGGCAGCCACCGTGGAAGAGGCGTTCGAGGCCGCCGCCACCTTCGCCACCCAACCGCTGCCCACGGGGCGCAACGTGGTGGTGCTCACCACCGCTGGGGGCTGGGGAGTGGTCACCGCCGATGCCATCACCGCTCACCCCGAGCTCGAGCTGCTGGCCCTGCCCGACGGGCTGCGGGCGGCCATCGACCCCAAGCTGCCGCCGCGCTGGAGCCGGGCCAACCCGGTCGACCTCGCCGGCGGCGAGACCCGTGACACGATCCCTGAGGTCATGGAGATGCTCGTCGCCCACCCCGACGTGCACGCCGTCGTGTACCTGGGCCTGGGCATCCAGTCGAACCAGGCCAAGCTGATGCGCAACGGGCCCTTCTACCCAAGCTTCGGGCTCGACCGCATCGTCACCTACCACGAGCGCCAGGACGCCCGCTTCGCCGAGGCGGCCCACGAGATCTCCCTCGCCACGGGCAAGCCGATCCTCACCGCCACCGAGCTGGCGGTGGCCGACCCGGCCAACCCGGGCCCGGCCACGGTGCGAGCGACCGGCCGACTCTGCTACCCGAGTGCCAACCGGGCCGTCACCGCCCTGGGCCACCTCGTGCGCTACGCCCTCACCCGCGCCGCCCGGTGAGCGGCCCGTCGTGCCGTTCCCGCCGTCGTGAGCGCCCCCGCCCCGTCCGCCCCGCCGTCGTGAGCGCCCCCGCCCCGTCCGCCCCGCCGTCGTGAGC
>JBIOZN010000495.1:0-7431 GCA_044871175.1 Acidimicrobiales bacterium
ACCTCGGGATCGCGACGTCCGTGCTGGCGACGTTCCTCGGCAGTGACCCGATCGTGGTCGGCGGCACGCCCGAGCAGAAGGCCCGGTGGCTGGGCCGCATCGCCGCCGAGGGGGCGCTGGTGGCCTACGGGGCCACCGAGCCCGAGGCGGGCAGCGACCTCGGCGCCCTCAAGACCGTGGCCGAGCCGGTGCGGGGCGACGACGGCACCGTGCAGTCCTACCGGATCAGCGGCAAGAAGCAGTGGATCAGCAACGGCGGGGTGGCCGACTTCTACACCGTCCTGGCCAACGCCCCGGGCGGGCCCACGTGGTTCGTGGTCGACCGTGGCACCGCGGGGTTCGGCGCCGGCAAGCCCGAGGACAAGCACGGCATCCGCCTGAGCAACACCGCCGCCTTGTTCCTGGACGACGTCGAGGTCACCCCGGACCGGATCGTGGGCGGCGTCGAGGGCCAGGGCCTCGTCCAGGCGCAGCTCGTCTTCGGCTACACGCGCCTGATGGTGGCCGCCTTCGGGCTGGGGGCCGGATGGGCCGCCCTCGATCGCGCCATCCCCTACTCGGCCGAACGGATCCAGGGCGGCAGCCCCCTGTCGCAGAAGCAGGGATACACCCACAAGCTCATCGTCCCCCATGTGGTCCACCTGGAAGCTGCTCGCGCCTATATAGAGGAAACCGCCGAGAAGCTCGACGAGGTCCACATCGGTCTCAACACCGACGGCGCCATCGCCAAGTACCTGGCCACCGAGGCGGGCAACGCCGCCGCCGACGCATCGATCCAGGCGCTCGGCGGGTACGGGTACGTCCACGAGTACATGGTGGAGAAGATCCGGCGGGACGTGCGCATCACCACGATCTACGAGGGGACGTCGGAGATCATGGAGATGACGATCGCCCGGGACCGCTGGCAGCAGCACCTGAAGACCAAGGGCGACCATTACCGCACGGCCGCCGCTGCCCTGGACGAGCTCCACGCCAAGAACCCCTCGGTGGGTGCCGACATCGCTGCCCTGGCCCACCGGGCGCTGGCCGAGGTGTTCGAGGCGGCTCGGGTCGCCAAGCTCACCCGCAACCAGCACGTGTTGTTCCGCCTGGGCGAGCTGGCCGCCTGGACCGAGGGTTCGGCGGCCCTGGCCCGCCGAGCGGTGCGGGCGGCCGACGGCGCGCTGCCGCCGAAGACCGACCGCCGCTTCGGGCCCGAGGTGCTGGCCACCATCAGCCGGGTCAACGCCCGCGAGGCGGCATTGAAGACGGCCACCGAAGGCGTGCGCTGGGTGCTGGGCGGAGGCGGCGCCGGGGAGGGCGACCTCGAGGGCTTCCAGTCGGCCGTGGGACTGGCGGCGGTGCACCGCGCCCAGCAGGGCGCGCTCGACGATATGGACGCAGTGGCCGACGCCGTGTACGGCCGCTCCGATGCTGGAGGACAACGTTGACCCTGGATCCCAACACGGCCATCGCCGTCGTCGGTATCGCCGCCATCCTGCCCGACGCACCGGACGCGACCACCTTCTGGTCGAACCTGCGCACCGGGCGCTACTCCATCAGCGAGGTCGACCCGAAGCGTTGGGACCCGGCGCTTTACTACGACCCCGACCCCAAGGCGCCCGACAAGACGTACTCCAAGATCGGGGGCTGGGTCCGGGACTGGAACTGGGACCCGCTGCGCTGGAAGCTCCCCATCCCGCCCAAGGTGGCCGAGTCGATCGACGACGCCCAGAAGTGGGCCGTGGCGGCCACTCGGTCCGCGCTCCTCGACTACGGCTGGCCCGACCGGCCGGGTTTCGATCCCGAGCGCACCGCGGTGGTCCTCGGCAACGCCATGTCGGGCGAGCTGCACTACCTCACCGCCCTGCGCATCGCCTTCCCCGAGATCGCCCGCGAGCTGGACGGCTCGGCCACGTTCCAGGGCCTGTCGGCCGACGTGCGCAAAGCGATCAGCGCCGAGCTGGGCGAGCGCATCGGCCAGCACTACCCCCAGATCACCGAGGATACGATGCCCGGCGAGCTCGGGAACTGCATGGCCGGCCGCGTGGCCAACCTGTTCGACCTCCGCGGGCCGAACTACGTGGTGGACGCGGCCTGCGCCTCGGCCTTGGCCGCCATCGACTCCGCCCTCACCGGGCTGTTCGAGCACGACTACGACACCGTCATCGCCGGCGGGGTCGACCGCAACATGGGTGCGTCGAGCTTCGTGAAGTTCTGCAAGATCGGCGCGCTGTCGGCCACGGGGACCCGTCCCTTCGACGAGGGCGCCGACGGGTTCGTCATGGGCGAGGGCGCGGGCCTGTTCGTGCTGAAGCGGCTGGCCGACGCCGAGCGCGACGGCGATCGGATCTATGCGGTCCTGCGGGGCATCGGCGGCGCCAGCGACGGTCGCGGCAAGGGCATCACCGCGCCCAATCCCGTGGGCCAGCGGCTGGCGGTGCGACGGGCGTGGCACAACGCCGGCCTGTCGCCGAGCGCGTGCGGGTTCATCGAGTGCCACGGCACCTCGACCCGAGTCGGAGACGTGGTGGAGGTCACCAGCATCGGTGACGCCTTGAGCGGAGCCGACCTGAAGCCGGGTTCGATCGCCATCGGGTCGGCCAAGTCCAACATCGGCCATCTCAAGGCGGGTGCCGGTGCGGCCGGTCTCCTGAAGGCGGTGCTGTCGCTGCACCACAAGGAGCTGTTTCCCAGCCTCCACGTCCAGCACCTCAACCCCAACATCGACTGGAAGTCCTCGCCGTTCCGCGTGAACACCGAGCTGTCCCCCTGGGAGGCGCCGGCCAACGGCGTGCGCACGGCCGGCGTGAGCGCCTTCGGGTTCGGCGGCACGAACTTCCACGTGGTCCTGGAAGAACACGTGCCCGGGCGCCTGACCAACGGGAAGAAGACGGTGGCCGTCGGAGCCGACCTGAGCCGCAGCACCGCCAAGGTGGACGAGCCCGTGGGCGCGGCTGCAGCGACGCCGGCGGCCCCGACGGCGAGTGCGCCGGCGGCGAGCAGCGCGGCGACATCCGCGAGCGCCCCGGCGGGCAACGGTCCGGCGGCGGCGAGCACGCCGGCGTCGAGCGCATCGAGCCCCGCGAGCGCGCCGCCCCAGCCGGGTACGGCCAGCGCACCACCGGCCGCGGCCGCGACACCCGCACCCGGCAGTGTGGGGCCCGTCCCCGCTCCGGCGCCGACCCCCGGATCGACGCCCGACCGTCCCGGCGCGCCTCCGGCACGGGCCGCTGGGGTCGAGTCACCTGACCCGAAGGCGCCCCTGCGCGGCGCGCTCGTGCTCGGGGCCGACGACGAGACCGGCTTGGCCGACCGCCTGCGGGCCACCCACGCCGAGGCGGCCGCGGGGCGGGCCCCGGCGCCCGAGGCTCCGCTGGAACGTGACCTGCGGGCCGACGAGCGCGTGGCCTTCGACTACGCCGACGCCGCCGACCTGGCCGAGAAAGCCGAGCAGGCGCAGGCCGCCTTCGCCCAGCCCATCCGCTGGAAGGTGCTGCGCGGTCGTGGCGTCTACCGGGCCAGCGGTGAGCCTCCCACGGTTGCTTTCCTCTACACCGGCCAGGGATCGCAGTACGCCAACATGCTGGCCACCCTGCGCCAGATCGAGCCGGTGGTCGCCGACACCTTCGACGAGGCCGACGCCATCATGCGGCCCCTGATCGGTCGACCCCTCACGTCGTACCTGTTCGTCGATCCCCACGACCAAGACGCCGTCGCCGCCGCCGAGGCCGACCTGCGCCGCACTGAGATCACCCAGCCGGCGGTGCTGGCCGTCGACCTCGCCCTCACTCGGCTGCTCGAGCGCTACGGGATCGTGCCCGACGTCGTCATGGGCCACAGCCTCGGCGAGTACGGCGCCCTCGTAGCAGCCGGCGCCCTCTCGTTCGCGGCGGCCCTCGAGGCGGTGAGCGCTCGCGGGCGCGAGATGGCCTCGCTCACCGTCGAGGACAACGGCGCCATGGCGGCCGTGTTCGGCCCGCTCGACCAGATCCAGGAGATCGTCGACGAGGCGTCCGGCTACGTCGTGGTCGCCAACGTCAACTCGCTGTCGCAGGCCGTGATCGGCGGCGCCACCAAGGCCGTCGAGGCGGCCGTGGAGCAGTGCGAGCAGCGGGACTTCCAGACAGCGATGCTGCCGGTGAGCCACGCCTTCCACACCTCGATCGTGGCCCCCGCCAGCGAGCCCCTGCGGGCGACGCTCGAGCGCCTCGAGCTGCGTCCGCCCGAGATCCCCATCGTGTCCAACGTGACGGGCCAGTTCTATCCGATGGGCCCGAGCGTGGCGCCCGAGATGCTCGACCTGCTGGCCAAGCAGGTGGCGGCCCCGGTGCAGTTCGTCACCGGCCTGCGCACGCTCTACGACGCCGGCGCCCGCGTGTTCGTCGAGGTGGGCCCGAAGCGGGCCCTGCAGGGCTTCGCCGCCGACGTCTTGGGCGACAACGTCCTCTCCCTGGCCACTAATCACCCGAAGCTGGGCGACATCGTCGCCTTCAACCAGGCCCTGTGCGGGCTCTACGCCTCCGGTCTCGGAGTGGGACGGGTGGCGCCCACGGCGGGGGCACCGGCCGAACCCGCCGGGGCCGCAACCGCCGCGGCGCAGGCACCGGCGGCCGCCGAGCCGACGGTCGAGCCGGCCGCACCAGCAGCGGCCGCCGACACCACGACGGCTCCGCCCGTGGCCCCCCCGGCCATCGTGCCGCCGGCCGCGCTCCAGCCGGCCGCCGCGCCCGCGCCCGCGGTGGCCGCCACCGCGCCCGCGGGTCGGGACCTGCCCGATGCCACCTATCGCGAGCTCGGGCTGATGTTCACCGACTACCTGGAACGCGCCCGGGAGCTGCTCGGCGAGCAGGCGCGTCCCCCCCGTCCTGCCGAGCCCGTGGTCATCAGCGGCGCAGCGCTCGGGCTGCCCGGCACCCCGCGGTTGTTCGACGATGCCAACGTCGGGCGCATCCTGGACGGCGAGCAGGAGATCGACGTCATCCCCAACCGCCTCCGTCACGAGATGCTCGACCGCCACATCACCCGGCTGGTCAAGGGCGAGAGCGGCGCCACTTTCGAGACGATCGACAGCCCCACCGAGGTGATCAAGCTGGCGGCCCGAGCGGGCCAGTTCGACCTGGGCGAGGAGTTCGGTGTCGACCCCAGCCGCGTGCCGGCCCTGGGGCGGGAGACGCAGCTGGCGGTGGCGGCGGGCATCGACGCCTTGCGCGACGCCGGCATCCCGCTCGTGCTCCACTTCCGCACCACCAGCGTGGGCACCCAGCTCCCCGACCGGTGGATGCTGCCCGAGGACCTGCGGGAGACGACCGGCGTCATCTTCGCCTCCGCCTTCCCCGGCTACCACGACTTCGCCGACGAGCTGACGCGCTTCGGGATCGACGCGGGGCGACGGGAGGAGCTGGCCCACCTCGAGGCCATGCGCACCCGCATCAGCGCGGCTGACGGCCACGGAGCCGGACTGGGTGAGATCGACCGCCGCATCCACGAGCTGCGCGCCGTCCTGGAGACCGACGGCTACACGTTCGACCGGCGCTTCTTGTTCCGCGTCCTGTCGATGGGCCACTCGCAGTTCGCCGAGCTCATCGGGGCGCGCGGGCCCAACACGCAGGTCAACGCGGCGTGTGCCAGCACGACCCAGGCCATCGCTCTGGCCGAGGACTGGATCCGGGCCGGGCGGTGCCAGCGCGTCGTGGTGGTGGCCTCCGACGACGTCACCTCGGACGTGCTCCTGCCCTGGATCGGCGCCGGGTTCCTGGCGTCGGGCGCGGCGGCCACCGACGAGGACGTGGCGGAAGCGGCGGTGCCGTTCGACCGCCGCCGCCACGGGATGATCCTGGGGATGGGCGCCGCGGGGTTGGTGGTCGAGAGCGCGGCCGCCGCCCGCGAGCGCGGGATCCGCCCCATCTGCGAGGTCCTGGGCGCGGTCACGGCCAACAGCGCGTTCCACGGCACCCGCCTCGACGTGAACCACATCTGTCACGTCATGGAGGACGTCGTCCGCCAGGCCGAGGCGCGCGGCGTCACGCGCGACGAGATCGCGCCGGCCATGGTGTTCATCTCCCACGAGACGTACACACCGGCGCGGGGCGGCAGCGCCGCCGCCGAAGTGAACGCGCTGCGGCAGGTGTTCGGTGCGGGCGCTGACCGGATCGTGGTGGCCAACACCAAGGGCTTCACGGGGCATCCGATGGGCGTCGGGATCGAGGACGTGGTCGCCGTCAAGGCCCTCGAGACCGGCCTGGTGCCACCCGTGCCCAACTTCAAGGAGCCCGACCCCGACCTCGGCCCGCTCAACCTCTCCAAGGGCGGCTCCTACCCCGTGCAGTACGCGCTGCGGTTGGCGGCCGGGTTCGGCTCGCAGATCAGCATGACCGTGCTGCGGTGGGTGCCGACTCCCGACGGCCGCCGCCCCAAGCCAACCGAGCTCGGGTATCGCGGCCGTATCGCCGACGGCAAGGCGTGGCGCGCCTGGCTGGCGCGCGTCAGCGGCGAGGCCGATCCGCAGGTCGAGGTCGACCGTCGCACGCTGCGGGTCGTCGCCGCGCAAGCAGCGCCCGTGGGCCGCGCCCCGCAGGCACCGGCGCTGGGCGAGCAGCCCGCCGACCTGTCCCCGCCCACCGACGTGCCTCCGGTCGAGATGCCCGTCGACGTGCCTCCGTCGGCGCCCGCGCCGGCGGCCGCGGGGGCGCCGACGGCCGCGGGGGCGCCGGCGGCCGCGGGGGCGCCGGCGGTCAGCGAGCCCGAGGCCGAGCCTGCGCCGGTGTCCCCGCCGGCGGCCGAGGCCGAGCCTGCGCCGGTGTCCGCTGTGGCGGCGACGAGCGACGAGGACATCGAGGCCGAGGTCGTCGCCCTGGTCAGTGAGCAGACCGGGTACCCGACCGACCTCCTGGCCCTCGACCTGGACCTGGAAGCCGACCTCGGTATCGACACCGTGAAGCAGGCCGAGCTGTTCGCCCAGATCCGTGAGACCTACGGCATCGAACGCGACGAAAACCTCAAGCTCCGCGACTACCCCACGCTCGGCCACGTGATCGGCTTCGTGCGGGACCGCCGGCCCGGCGCCGCGGCCCCGGCCGCAGCTCCGCAGCCGACGCCCGAGCCCGTGCCGGCCGCGGCGGCATCTGGGGGCGAGGACATCGAAGCCCAGGTGATCGCGCTGGTCAGTGAGCAGACCGGGTATCCGCCCGACCTGCTCGACCTCGACCTGGACCTCGAAGCCGACCTGGGCATCGACACCGTCAAGCAGGCCGAGCTATTCGCCCAGGTCCGTGAGACCTACGGCATCGAACGCGACGAAAACCTCAAACTCCGCGACTACCCGACACTCGGCCACGTCATCGGCTTCGTCCGCGACCGTCGGCCCCAAGCCGCGGCGGCCGTGACCCCAGCGGCCGAAGCCGCCCCCGCCGCCCAGGCCCCCGAGCCGGCCCCGCCGCCCGAGCCCGAGGA
>JBIOZN010000496.1:0-2135 GCA_044871175.1 Acidimicrobiales bacterium
GAGTGTACGGGTGGATACTCGTTCGCCTCGGGCACCGAGGCTCGGTCAGACTGTGCGCCCCATGCGTCGCGTCGTCTTGTTGGCCTTCGTCTGGGGTTGGTCGTTCCTGTTCATCAAGGTGAGCGTGGAGGGCTTCACGCCCTTCACCGTGGCGGCCACTCGCATGGCGCTCGGCTGCGTGGCCCTCGTGGTGATCGGCCGGCTGGCGGGCATCGGCCCGCTCCCTCGGGATGCGGCCTACTGGCGTGCGGTGGCCTTCGCCGGCATCGTCGGCACGGCCGTGCCGTTCACGCTGCTGGCGTGGGGCGAGGAACGGATCTCCTCGGCGCTGACGGCTGTCGCCCAGGCCACCACGGCGCTGTTCACGGCGCTCTTCGCCGCGCTGCTGCTCGGCGAGCGCCTGCGCCGGGCGCAGCTGGCGGGCCTGGCAGTCGGGATGGTCGGCGTCGGCGTGGCGGCCGGCGTGGGCTCGGGCGACCTGACCGCATCCTCGGCCGCCGGCGTGCTGGCGGCGATGGCGGCCGGTGCGGCCTATGGCGCCACGTACGTGCACATGCAGCGGCGGCTGCTCCACGTTGCCCCCATGGTCGCGGCGACCGGGCAGCTCCTCGTCGGCACCATCGTCCTGGCGCCCTTTGCGCTCGTCACCTCGCTCGTCTCGGGGATCGACCCCACGCCGGCGCGCGTCGGCTCGCTCGTGGTGCTCGGCGTGGTCAACACCGGCATCGCCTACTGGCTCAACTACGGCGCCATCGCCGAGGTGGGGGCGACCTCGGCGTCGCTGGTCACGTACCTGATCCCGCCGGTCGCCATCGTCGCCGGATGGCTCGTCCTCGACGAGCCCGTCGGCTGGCGGCTGATCGCCGGCCTGGCCCTCATCATCGGCGGTGTCGCCGCGGTGCGGCGGAGCCCCCAGCGCCAGCCGGTCGGATAGGCACCCGGTCGGGCGCTGCTCCACGCGGCGGGCGCTGCTACACAAGGTGGATGACCGACGCCTGGTCGATCACCGACGGGTACTGGGACGTGGACGGGGCATGGCATCAGACGCCCCCCGAGACGCAGGGCGCGCTGCGGTCGGCGATGGGCGGCGACGACCTCGACCTCCCTCCCGACCCGGATCCCATGTGGTTCGTGCGCGCCGGCGAGCAGCACAGCCTCTGGAACGCCTGTGACCTGATCCTCGAGGACGGCGCGGTCCTGCACTCGGTGTGGGACCTCCCACCCGACCTGCCCCTCGGCTACCACGAGCTCCGACCACTCGACGGCAGCAGCACCACCTGGCTCGTCGTGACCCCCGGCCGGTGCCCGGTGCCCGAGCGGGCCTGGGGCTGGGCCGTGCAGCTGTACGCGATGCGCTCGGAGCAGAGCTGGGGCATCGGCGACCTCGTCGACCTCCGGGACCTGGCCCGCTGGTCGGCGGGCATGGGCGCCAAGGTGGCCATGATCAGCCCGCTCCACGCCGCGCCGCCGTCCCCGTACCACGACCCGAGCCCCTACTTCGCGACCAGTCGCATCTACCGGAACGTCCTGTACCTCCGGATCGAGGATCTGCCCGGTGCCGAGACCCTCGCCGAGCTCCCGCGGCTCGTGGCCGAGGGCCGGGCGCTGAACGACAGGTCCACCATCGACCGTGGCGATGCCTACCGGCTGAAGATGAGCGCCCTGAACCAGCTGTTCGATCAGTTCACGGCCGGCAACGTCGATCACGACGCCTTCGCCACCTGGCGGGGGCGCGAGGGCGCCCCGCTGCAGACCTTCGCGACCTACTGCGCGCTGGCCGAGGTCCTCGGCATCGACCACGGCCTCTGGCCGGCGGAGTACCGGCACCCCGGCGCCTCGGCCGTGCAGCGGTTCGCCGAGGAGCACGAGCCGCGGGTCCGGTTCCACGAGTGGTGCCAGTGGCAGGTCTACGGCCAGCTGGCCGCCGCCGGCGCAGCAGGCCTGGGCCTGATCAGCGATGTCGCGGTCGGCTTCGACCCGAGCGGTGCCGACAGCTGGGCCTACCAGGACCTCCTGGCGCCCGGCTGCCGGATCGGGGCGCCGCCCGACGAGTTCAATGCCCTCGGCCAGGAGTGGGGTCTCCCGCCGTTCGTGCCCTGGAAGCTCAGGGCGGCGCACTACGAGCCGCTCATCCG
>JBIOZN010000497.1:0-3293 GCA_044871175.1 Acidimicrobiales bacterium
GGCTCGCACCGGCCCGGACTACGACACCGAGTGGGCCCGGCGGCCCGCCGCCCGCGCCGCCCGCCAGGCCATCGTCGAAGGCCCGCTGCGGGTGGCGGTGCGAGCGGTGGCCGGCCCGGACGTGACCGGCCTCGACCGCCTGGCCGACCTGCGGGCCCGCGACGATCCCGGCCCACTCATCTTCGCCGCCAACCACACCAGCCACGTCGACGCGCCGCTCCTGTTGACCACGATCCCCCGGCCGTGGCGGGACGAGCTCGTCGTGGGCGCGGCCGCCGACTACTTCTTCGGCACCCGGATGACGGGCGCGGTGTCGGCGCTGGCCCTGGGCGCCATCCCGATCGACCGCACCCGGGTCAACCGGCGCTCGGCCGACCTCGCCACCGCCCTGATCGAGGACGGGTGGAGCATCGTCATCTTCCCCGAAGGCGGCCGCTCCCCCGACGGGTGGGGCCAGCCGTTCCGGGGCGGGGCGGCGTTCCTGTCCGTGCGGCTCGGCGTGCCCGTGGTGCCCGTGCACATCGACGGCGCCGGGGCCATCTGGGGCAAAGGGACGCGCCGGCCCAAGCCTGGGCGCACCCGCGTGACGTTCGGCGCCCCGCTGCGCCCATCACCGGGCGAGGACGCCCGTCGTATGGCCGGCCGCATCGAGGCGGCGGTGGCGGCCCTGGGCGACGAGGCCCTCACCGACTGGTGGTCGGCCCGGCACCGGGCCGCCAAGGGAGAGACCCCGTCGTTGACCGGCCCGGCCGCCACCGGCTGGCGCCGGGCGTGGGCCCTCACCGAGCACCGCGCCCGGGGCGCGGCCGGGCAGCGGCGCCGCCAGAAGCGCTCGTGGCCCAAGCTCGGCTGACGACGCTACGGGGGTGGAGCACCGAGGAGCGTGCGTGAGAGCGCGCCGGCGCGGTCGAGCATCTCGTCGAGGGCGCGGTCGAGGTGGGCGCCGTCGACGTGGACGCCCGCAGGAGCGTCGGCCGATGTCACCGCGATGAGCGCGGCCCGGCGGAGGAGCTCGTTGATGAACGCCGCGCTCACCCCGGCGGTGCGCTCGACGACACGGTCGACATCGGTCGCGCCCAGCCCCAGGCTCACGCCGTACAGGCGGACGAGCCGGCGGCGGCACTCGGCATCGGGCGGAGGGATCTCGACGGCGAGGTCGACCCGACCGGGACGGGCGGCCAGCGCGGGCTCGAGCAGGTCGGCCCGGTTGGTGGTCAACAGGAACACGATGTCCGCGTCGGATCCGATGCCGTCCATCTCGTTCATCAGCGTGAACAGGAGCGGGTTCGGGCCGCGGCGCGGCGTCGACCGCTCGGCGGCCACCAGGTCGACGTCTTCGAGCACGACCATCGCCGGGGCCAGGTCGCGGGCGAGCTGGCAGATCGGGGCCAGCACCCCCAGGGCGGCGCCGCTCACGATGAAGGTGGTGCGTCCCGCCATGGCGGTGGCCAGGTAGCGCACGAGATGGGTCTTTCCGGTGCCCGGTGGGCCGTAGAGCAGGACGCCGCGGTGCAGGCTCTGACCGGCGGCCCGCAGTCGCTCGACGTTGTCGTACACCGGGAGCTCCTCGGTGACCACGGGCAAGGAGTCCGGGTCGGCGCCGAGGTGCGTGGTCACCAGGGTGCGCACGGGCGACGCCGGCGGCGCCGGTTAGGAAGGGCCGCCATGACCGAGACGACCTACCGCACGTTGCGCTATGCGACCGCCGCCCGCAAGGCCTCCATCACCCTCGATCGGCCCGAGCGCCTGAACGCCATCGACGAGCACATGCCGGGCGAGATCCGCGCCGCCGTCGAACGGGCCAACGACGACCCCGAGGTGCACGTCATCGTGCTGCAGGGCGCCGGCCGGGCGTTCTGCTCGGGCTACGACCTGAAGGAGTTCGCCGAGGCCGGGCGGGGCAGCCAGGGCGAGGTGTGGGACCCCGTCCGGGACTTCCGGGGCATGCACCGCAACACCGAGGACTTCTTCGCCTTGTTCCGCTCGTTGAAGCCCACCATCGCCAAGGTGCACGGCTATGCGGTGGCCGGCGGCAGCGACATCGCCCTGTCGTGCGACCTGGTGGTGATGGCCGACGACGCCCGGATCGGGTACATGCCCGCCCGGGTGTGGGGCTGTCCCACCACGGCCATGTGGGTGTACCGGCTGGGGGCCGAGCGGGCCAAGCGGATGCTGCTCACCGGCGACACCATCGACGGCCGGACGGCGGCGGCGTGGGGACTCGTGCTCGAAGCCGTGCCGCCGGAAGACCTCGACGGGCGGGTGGACGAGCTGGCCGACCGCATCGCCGGCGTGCCCGTCAACCAGCTGGTCATGCAGAAGCTGATGATCAACCAGGCCTACGACAACATGGGCCTCCACGGCACTCAGCTCCTCGCCACGGTGTTCGACGGCATCGCCCGCCACTCCCCCGAGGGCCGCTGGTTCCGGTCCCTGGCCGCCACCCACGGGTTCCCGGCGGCGGTGGCCTGGCGTGACTCGGGCCGATGGATACCGGAGGGTGGCGGCCCGGTACCCGAGCAGCTCCCCGACGACGGTGCCGGCGTCGGCTGACCAGGTGCCGTCGTCCGTTCGTCACCCAGTTCGACCCGGGGTGAGGGCGCCCATGGCGCGGGCCGTCGCCGGCAGCAGGGCATCGCGCACGGCCGCGTGCAAGGCGCCCCGCTCGACAACGACCAGCACGGCCCCGGGATCGACGCGGCCGATCCAGAACACCGGATCGGCGCGCGACGCCATGGCCGACCGCGCTCCCGTGAGCTCGACCGGGTGCGGCGGCGGCGCATCCCACTGGTCCGGCCGTGCCCGGCCGGGCCCCGCCGCCATTACGACCAGCCACGGCACCACCATGCAGGACGCCCAACGCCTCATCCTGGCCACCTCTCGTGCTCGGCCCGCTCCAATGCGTCGGTACGGCCCGGGTCGCGGCGCGGTTCGCGTCGATCAGGGGGAAGGGGGCGGCAGTGGCGTGGCTGTCGGGATGCGCCGGGACGACCAGGCCGGCGGATCGGAGCCGTAACGGGTCACCGGGAGGGGCCACGACAGCGGCTGGCCGTCGAGGCGCCCGGGCGGGCGCACGGCGGTCACCGCGCCGGCCCCGGTGGGGAGCGTGACCAGCCAGGGCGACGGACCGGGGTCGGCGGCGGGCCCCGCCTCGCCCCGAGCCTCAGGCGCGACCTCGCGCTCGGGCGCCGCCGCCGGCGCGGCCGTGAGCCACCAGGCCGTGGCGGCCAGCGAGAGGCGCCGCACCACCGTGCCTCCCTGGTCGGCCTGGCGGCGGAGGCCGTCGAGCACCG
>JBIOZN010000498.1:0-2416 GCA_044871175.1 Acidimicrobiales bacterium
CCGCCGCGCCCTCGGATCCGCCAGCCGCCCCGCCAGCGGTGCCGCCGGCCGGGCCACCCGCTGGGGGCTTGCCGCCCGGAGGCGGGCCAGCGCTTGGGCCATCGCCCTGGTCTGGGGGCGTGGGCGGAGGTGGGATCACATCCGGTGGGGTCGGCGGCGCCGTGGCGGGCGGGTCACTGCCCGGCGAGCCCTGCTCTTGGCCATCGGAGCCCGTGGAATCCGTCGAGCCCGTCGAGCTGTTTGTGCGGGTGGGTGCCCTGCTGCCGGCGCGCGGGCCGGTGGGGTCGGGGTCGGTGCCCGCTCCGACGCCGGCGGCGGCCAGCACCGGGGCAGCGGTGGACATCGAGGTCTGCGCGGCCGAGCCGAGGACCCGGTGCGCCTCGGACACCCGGGCGAGGGCTTGGGTCCAACGGGACTCCACCTGCTCGCCGGTGTCGCTCTCCTGGCGGGTGGATCCGCTCGACCCGGCCGCTGTGCCGGTGGATTTGCTGTCGGCCATGGTGGTGCGTAGCCGCTGCCCGGAGGGGGTGGCGGGGTCGACGAACGCGAACAGCTTGAACAGCGCCAGCGGGCAGAACACCGACACCAACAGCACCGCCGCGGCCACCAGCGCGGTGACTGCACTCTGCCCCGCGTCCGTGCTGGCGGCCGCCCCAGCGGGTTGGGTGCCGCCGGCGGCACCGGCGGCCAGCTGCAGCCCGACGGCCATCACGACCGCGACGGTGGGGGTGAGCAACACCAGGGCCAGCAGCCAGCGCAACGCGGTCCAGAACCAGCGGGCGGTGGCCTCGGCGACCAACCCGGCGGCGACAATCGGGATGGTGGCGGCGATGACCAGGATCGCCGCCTCCCGCACCAGCGCGGTGACCAGCAGGCTGATCGCGGCGGGGATGACCCCGAGCAGGGCGATCAACCCGAGCCCAACCCCGGAGACGGCGTTCACCGTGTTCTGCCAGGCGCTGTTCGCGGCCGCGATGCCCGCCCACGAGTCCACGTGCAACCCGGAAGACAGGATCCCCAGCGCGGCCGCGTTGGCGGCGGTGACGAACCCGGCCAACAGCCCCAACCCGCCGCCGGTCACCACCAGGTACTGGGCGATCCCTTTGAACAGGTGCACCAGCCCGGACCCGCCGCTCATTGCGGCCTTGCCGACCTGGATCAGGGACAAGATGAGCAGTAGTGCCCCGCCGACCCACAGGGTCGCCGGCAGCACCGACGCCAACGGCGCGCTGCGCGGGTCCAGATCCGGTGTCGTGAGGTGGTCGACGACCGCGAACACGCCCCCGAGCAGGGTGATGGCGAAGTCCCACACCGCCTTCATCGCGGCGTTGAAAGCGGAGGCGGCGGCTTCGGCGATCGAGGAGCCCACCGCGCCGCCAAGGGCGGTGATGGGGTTGGGGACGTCAGGCACGACGCACCTGCATCCAGCCGGCGCGGACACAGTCCGGGCTGCCGGGCCACGTCGAGGGCGGGTACGCCGGTTGGGCTCCCGGGCCGACCCACCACCGCCCGTCCTGCCAGAGCATCCGTTGACAGTCCCCGACGCCGACCCGGTCGACCGTGTGGTAGCTCGCGGCCAGCTCCCCCAACACACACGCCACCACGAAGTCACCGTCGTCGAGGACCCCCTTGACCTGGGCGTGGGTCAGGGTCCACGAGCCGGTCACCTCCGGCGAGCCGTTCGGGGCGCCCGCGGCCCGCAGGATCGCCTCCACCCCCACCGCGGGGGTCCACTCGGTCAGGCTCACCGCGCCGGGCAAGGTGGCCTGCTGATGCACCGTGGCGGCGGTGGCCGGGTTCAACCCCGCGAACGCCGCGGTGTCGATCGCCGCCAACGCCGCCACCGCCCCCTCAGCGGTACGCGGGAACCGAACCGGCACGGCGGAGGCCTGGTCCTCGGCGACCGGGATGCTCATCGTCGCGGCGCTGCCGGGCGGGGCGAGGGCCTGCGGCCGGGCCGCCCCTAGTGGCACCGACAGCATCGGGGCGGCGGCGAGCCGATCCCGCTGAGCCTCAACGACATCGCCGGCGGGTGCAGGGTTGGTGGTAGGCACGGTCACGGTCCCGGCGGTCGATCCGGGCGTCGCGGGTGTGGTTGGGGTTCCGGTGCCGGCCGCCGCCGACCAGATGAAGACGATCAGTCCCCACGCGAGCGAGACCAGCAGGATGGCGATGCCGATCATGGTCAGCCAGGCGCGGACCCGGTGCGATCGGGTCAGGATCGTCGTCATCAGGTGGCTCCGAACCCGGACAGGAACGCGTACAGCCCCACGTAGACCACCAGCGCCCCCACGGAGGTGACCAGCATCGAGACGCCGACCTTGCTGGCGCCGTGGTTGCCGAACACCCGCCCGCCGGCCAGCGCGCCGACGCCGGCCAGGGCGGAGATGAGGATGACGATCAGCACGCCCCACTT
>JBIOZN010000499.1:0-14389 GCA_044871175.1 Acidimicrobiales bacterium
CCCGCAGGTTGGTGACACACAGCATCACGCGGCTCGACAGTCAAGGAGCGCACTGCCATGAACACCGGCAAATCGCCTTGGATTGACGCGCTTGTCCGAGGCGCAGCACGAACTGGAGCGACGGCGCCAGGTTGCCGACGACGCCGGTGACTGGCAAGAGCGCCAGATCCTCGCCGTGCTCGTCGACGTCGCCGACTACACCCGACGTGTTGGTGACCACCCCGAGAGCACCTACTACCGGGCCGAGAAGGCTGGCGCTCTCCTCACCGCCGCCGTACGGCTGCAATCCGAAACACTCGCGGCGTACGCCGGCTGGCCCGACGAGGACGGTCTGACCGCCAGATCCCTCGACGAAGCTGCTCAGGTCCTCGATGGGCTGCGACGGGAGATCCTCCATGTCATGTGGTCCATTGCCCGAACGGACGAGCTCGACCTCGAGGATCGGGCGCGACTGCGACGCGCGACCCAGCGCTGCATGGAGTGGGCACAACGCCAGGTCGAACGCCAAGACGGCCCATGAACGCCCGGCTACGACTCACCACACCTTGCTGTTGGACGCCGGGGTCGCCCGGGAGGAGGCGGCCCGCCACACGAAGCCGGCACCATCAACAGCTGTGACGCCGCCCGTCGCCACATCGCTCCGCGACGGCTGAACGGGCCTCCTCGGCCTGGCCTGGCAAACCGCTCGTGACCGGCACCATCGGCGGGCAACGTCGCCGCAGTGCTCCATTTTCTCGCTGGCGAACTTGCGGCCCCTTGGCACGCTCAACACGGCGCTTGGTAGTGCCGACCCGTGCCGGGTCGGTACAACTGACTTCACGAACGATCGACGGCCACACCACTCGCCCCGTGGGCCGGCGGAGTGCTTCGGCCGATCTTCGAGAACCAGCTTCGTCAATTGTCGATACCGGGAAGCGGGACGGGTGATGGCCCACGAGCGATCGCGTTGCCGATGATGTCGGCGGCGGTCTTGTCGGACTGTTCGAGGAAGTGTGCGTAGACATTCAGTGTCGTTGCGGCGTTGCGATGACCGAGGCGGCCGGCCACCGTCCGAATGTCAACGCCGGCGGTGAGGAGCTGCGTCGCCACGAAGTGGCGGAGGTCGTGCAGCCGGACGCCACGCAGACCCTCGTCGGCACACAACCGTCTGAAGGCGCGCGACACCGAGTCCGGGTACCACGGCTTGGACCCATCGATCACGCTGGTGAAAACGAAAGCCGTCTCTGGGACCTCGACGCGTGCGAGCCGGGCCCGGTCCCAAATGAGTTTGCGGTGATCGGCAAGGAGACCACTTGTCTGCTCGTCGATACTCACCCGCCGCGCCGCGTGCGTCTTGGTGTCCTTCTCGACGAGGCCGCTCGGTCCGACAACGATCCCGCGCCGGATCGTCAGTGTCCGGGCCTCGAGATCCACGTCGGCCCACCGAAGGGCCACGAGTTCGGAGCGGCGCGCTCCGGTCGCGGCCGCAAGGACCAGGAAGCACGCCAGTTCTGGGGCTGAAGTCGTCGCCCGCTGCAGTACCCGCACCAGGTCGGCACTCGAGGGGGGACGGATGTCGGATCCCGGAACGCGAGGAGGAGTCGTTGCGACTGCCGGGTTGACACCCAGCCATCCCCACTTCACCCCTTGCCCGAGTGCGCGGCGAAGAACGCCATGGATACGACGAACCGTTGCGGGAGCGAGCCCCGCTGCGCTCGCGCCCCCGGCGGCGGCGAGTCGCCTGTAGAAGGCATCAAGGTCGCTGGCCTTCAGCTTCGTGAGCCGGACCGAGCCAAGTGCAGGGAGGAGGTAGCGGTCGATCATCCCCTGCGTCTCTTTCACGGTCTTCGGAGAGAAGTCGTGCTGAGCGAGCTCGAACCACGCCTGGAGCAGCTCGCCGACGGTGGCCGTGGTCCGCACCGATAGGCCCTGCTTGTCGTCGAGCACCATCTGGGCGAGCAGCGCCTGGGCCTCGCGCTTACCCCCGCGGAAGCTCTTGGTCGCGTAGCGCTGCTTGCGGGTCACGGGGTCAGTCCCCAGGTAGACCCGCAGCTCCCAAGCGTCTCCTCGGCGTCCGAGATGTCCCTTCATAGCCTCCTCCGGGATGCAAACATTCGCATGTCATTCGCAACGGAGGGGCTGAGAAGGTCAGAGGCACTCCGAAGAGTGCCTCTGACCTGGGGTTTTGCTTGCAGCCCCAACGGGATTCGAACCCGTGCCGCCACCTTGAGAGGGTGGTGTCCTAGGCCACTAGACGATGGGGCCGTGCTGCGAAGCGGTCGTTGACGCTACCACCGGCGTGCGCTGACGACGACCGGCGGAGCCGACCGTTCCGAGCTCGGGGGAGAGGACTCGAACCCCTAAAGGCAGGACCAGAACCTGCTGTGTTACCGATTACACCACCCCCGAAAGGCGATGGCCCCGCAGGGCGCCGAGAACCCTAGCGGGTGGCTCAGCCGGTGAAGCGCAGCAGCCGCCGGTAGCCGATCACCCGGCCCACGCCGACGCCCCCGGCTTCTTTCACCATGGCCGTGAAGGCACGCGCCCCCCGCACGGGGCTGGTGCGGGTCGGCGACGTGTAGGCCGTCAGTCCGAGCTCTTCGGCGATGCCGCGCAGCCGCAGCTCGTGGAACGGGTCCGAAACCAGGATGACCCGCTGCATGCCCTTGTCGCGCAGGATGCGGGCGGCGGCGGCCAGCGACTCCCACGAGCTCTTGCCCTGCACCTCGCGCAGGATGGCGGCGTCGGGTACGCCGCGCGCGATGAGGTAGTCGGCCGAGGCGGTGGCCTCGGTGAACCGGTCGCCGGGCTGCTTGCCTCCGGTCACCACCACCGTTGGCGCCCAACCTTCCTGGTACAGCTCGAGGGCGTGATCGAGGCGGGCGGCCAGCTGCGGCGAGGGCCGGCCGTCGTACTGCGCGGCGCCGAGCACGACGATGGCGTCGGCCGGCTGGCGGTGGTCCTGGCGGGCCACCCACCACACCTGGACGAAGTTGGCGACGAAGTAGGTGACGACGAGGGCGGGCAGCAGGAGCAGGCCGAGCACGAGCCGGCGGCGCCGGCCCCACCGCCCGGGCAGGCGCCCGCGGACGGCGCTCTGCTCAGAGACGGCCACGAGCCGAGAGACGGCCGCGAGCAGCGCGCAGCCGGGCGAGTGTGCGCTCGCGGCCCAGCACCTCGAGCGACTCGAACAACGGAGGACCGACCGTGCGACCCGTGACCGCCACCCGCACGGGCGCCTGCGCCTTGGCCACCTTGAGCCCCAGCCCGGCAGCGACCGCCTCGAAGGCGGCCTTGAGCTCGGGCGCCCGCCACGCCGCGTCCTGGTAGGCGCCGATGGTGGCGTCGAGCACGGCCGCCGGCTCAGGCAGCTTGGTGCCCTTCTCCCATTCGCCGGGGACGTCAGGCGGCTCGGGCAGGAACAGGAAGTCGACCAGGTCGGGTACCTCGGACAGGCGCTTCACCCGCTCCCGCACGAGCGGCGCCAGGGCGGCGAACATCTTGGGGTCGTAGGCCTCGGCGGGCCATGGCGCCTTCTCCCCCACCAGCCAGGGCTCGCACGCCTCGACGAAGGCCTCGTCGTCGAGGGCGCGAATGTACTCGCCGTTGAAGGCGAGCAGCTTCTTCTCGTCGAAGAACGCGGGCGCCGAGCTCACGTCCTCGAGCCGGAACTCGCGCTCGATCACGTCCCAGGGCACGATCTCGGTGTCACCCGGGGGAGCCCATCCGAGGCACATGAGGTAGTTGCGCATGGCGTCGGCCAGGTAGCCCTCGTCCCGGTAGCTCTCCAGCGCCACCTTGTCCCGGCGCTTGGACAGCTTCTGGCGCTTCTCGTTCACCAGCAGCGGGACGTGAGCCCACACCAGAAGCGGACCCGCACCCAGGGCGGCCCACAAGAGCTGGGCCTTGGGCGTGTTGGGCAGATGCTCCTCGCCCCGGATGACGAGGGTGATCCCCATGTCGAGGTCGTCCACGACGTTGGCGAGGATGAACGTCGCCGACCCGTCCCCGCGGGCGATCACGAAGTCCTCGACGGTGTCGTTCGGGAAGCTGGGCGTGCCCCGGATGAGATCGACCACCGTCGTGGCGCCGTCGTCGGGCGTGCGGAAGCGCAGGGCCCGCCCCGGCCCCGGAGCGAGGCCGCGATCACGGCAGTAACCGTCGTAGCCGGGCGGGCCGCCCCGCTCCTTCGCCCGAGCGTCGATGGCGGCGCGGGTGCAGTCGCAGTAGTAGGCCGCGCCGGCGGCGTACAACTGGGCGGCCGCGGCGGCGTGGCGCTCGGCCCGGTGGGACTGGAAGTACGGGCCTTCGTACGTGCCGGGTGAGATGCCGATCCAGTCGAGGGCGGTGATGATGCCGTCGACCCACTCGGGCCGGTTGCGCTCGGTGTCGGTGTCCTCGACGCGCAGCACGAGCGTGCCCCCGCCCTGGCGGGCGACGATCAAGTTGTAGAGGGCGGTGCGGGCGCCCCCGACGTGGAAGATGCCGGTCGGCGAGGGAGCGAAGCGCACCCGGGGAGGCCCGGTGGTCACCGGGTCGAGGCTACCGGCGGGCGGGTGCCGGGCCCGGGCGCCTTCCGTGCCGGCCAGCGGTCGGCCACCGGCCCCGCGCGGGCCGAGAACGACCAACGGGAACGGCCGAGAGTCAGCGCCGGGCGCCGAACCAGCGGGCGATGAGTTGGCGATGCTCGTCGTCGAGCGGCGGGCCGTCACCGGCGGCGGCGTTCTCGACGGCGCGCTCGGGGCGCGACGTGGCTGGGATGGCTGCGGTGACGGCCGGGTGGGCCAGGCCCCAGCGCAGCAGGGCCTGGGCCCACGTCGTGATGCCGAAGGGGGCGAGGCGGGCCAGCTCGCCCTCGGCCGGCGTCCGGCGCAGCAGTGCCGCCTTGGCCAGCGGCCGCATCACCAGCACGCCGAGGCCGAGGTCGGCGGCCATGGGCAGGATGCGGGCCTCGACGTCGCGCTCGATCGGGTTGTACGGGACCTGGATGGCGTCGACCCGGCCCGTGGCCATCGCCGCCTCCAGGTCGGCGAAGCCCGCCACCTGCCAGTGCGTGGCCCCGACCAGCCGCACCGACCCCTGGTCGCGCCGGCGCTCGATCTGGTCGAGCCGGGTGCGCCAGGCCACCATGTTGTGCACCTGGAGCAATTCGATGCGCCCGCCGTACATCGCCAGCGAGGCGGTGATCTGGCGTTCGGCGACGGTGTCGTCCTCGGTCCACACCTTGGTGGCGACGACCACCTCGTCGCGGCGGCCGTCCAGGCACTCGCCCAGCACCTCCTCGGCGGCGCCGTACATGGGCGAGGAGTCGAACAACGTCGTGCCCGCAGCGAGGGCGGCCTCCACCACCGCCCGCGCGGCTTCGATGTCGTCGGTGTCGAGGGTCTGTGACGTCCCCATCCCGATCACGGGCACGGTGGGGGCGTCCGGGTTCCTGGGCGACAGCGAGCGCGCCTGCACGACGGCGAGTCTGCCCCTCAACCGTCGAGCCGCCGGCGCAGCCGGGCGACCTCGGCCGCCCACGGCTTCAGACGGGCGCGACCGAGATTCTGCCGGGCCGCCCAGCGCAGATCGGGATCGCCGGAGCGCACCATCTCGTCGAGGAGCGTGAGATCGCCGCCGGCGGCGACCACGACGCTGGGGGCGAAGGCGAGGGCCTGACGCAGCTTCCGGACCGGGTCGCGCCGGCGCTCGGCCGCGGGCCGCCGGGCCAGGTTGGCGATCGCGGCGCGCAGAACGGCGCTGGCCGCCTCCACGCGATCGGCCGCCCCTGCTCCGGCGGTGGCCGTCCCGGTCGGAGCGTCGACCCCCAGCAGCGGCGGCTCGGCCACGCCGGCGGCGGCCGCCCGGGCGACGAGCGGGTCCTCGTCGGCGGCCCACACCGCGAGCGCGGCGACCGTGCGCTCCCAGTCGGCGGCCAGCAGCCGCTGGAGGCCGAACACGACCGCCTCCCGGACCCGCCAGCGCGAGTCGGGGGCGGCCCGGCGCAGCTTCGCCATCTCGTCGCCCCACCACTCGGGCCGGCGGGCGCCCACCTCCCCGTAGGCCACCAGCGCCGCGCAGGGGAGGATGACGGGGGGCTGGTCGCCGGGCGCGGCCGTCGGCGGCGACGACGCCCAGCCGTCGAGCAGCGCCTCGAGCCGAGCGACCGGGACGGCGGGGCCCTGCACCCGCTCGCCGATCAGATCGGCGAAGCCGGCGACCAGGCTCAGGTTCAGGCGCGGCCCGGGCAACCCGCTGTGGGCCTGCAGCATCGCCGCCAGGGGACCGGCATCGCCGGTGGTGAGGGCGGAGTCCAGCGCGGCGGCGAGCAGAGCGGGCGACGCGGGCGACGCCACCGCTCAGGTGGCTGCGCCGACCAGGGACCGACCGCGCCGGTACCCGACCACGCCGCGCAGGCCGACCCCGCCCACGCACCCCACGCAGTCCACGCAGTCCACGCACGCCACGCAGGCGACGCAGCGGGTGCAGCGCACACAGGCCACGGTGGCGACGCAGGCGCGCAGGCCCACGCCGAGCAGCGAGAGCACGCTGCCGAAGACGCCGGCGCTGGTCAGCGTCGCCGCGCTGCCGGCCACCGCCACGCTGCCCGACGTTTCGCCGGCGCAGGCGGTGTCGCCGCCCCCGGCGCCTGCGCTACCCCCGAGGTCGACACTGTCGGCAGCCTCGACGCGGCCCGCCTCCCGGGCCGACCGCCAGCCCGGGCCGGCTTTCTCGATCCGCATGGCGCCGACGCCGCGCCGATGGCGACGGTGCGTCGGCCGGCCCTCGTCACCCATGGTCCGAGTCTCGCACGCCCTTGCCGAGGGCGATGCCGCCGCCGATGCTTGCTCGGTGCGTTCTGGCAGAAGCGACCGGCCGCCGACCAGGGACGGTGAAGAAGATCTCCTGCCAGATCGGGGGGATGGCGGCGCGCCTCTGACTCCAGGGCGGTTGATCGGGTCGGGTCGGGACGCCGACGTGTTCGACATCGGCGGCGGTCGGGTCGGCCGCCGCTTCCGAGACTCCCGGCGCCCCGCCGACACGGTCGCCCGGGAAGCGCTCGTCATGGCGCACCTGGCCCGCCACGGCTACCCCGTCCCCGCCGACGCCGCCGTCGTCGACGGCGACCTGGTGATGGAGCGTCTCGACGGCGTGACCATGCTCGACGACCTCGCCGCCCACCCCTGGCGGGTCGACGCCCACGCTCGCACCTGGGCCGACCTGCAGATCGGGTTGGCCGCGGTGCCGGTCGCCGGCCTCGACCCCGACGCGCTGCCGGTGCGCTTCGGGCCGCCCGCAGCGATCCTGCACCTCGACTTCCACCCCGGCAACATCATGCTCACCTCGCGCGGGCCGGTGGTGTTCGACTGGACCAACGCCTCGCTCGGGCCCCCGGCGGCCGACGTGGCCCAGGCCTGGATCATCGCCGCCACCAGCACGGTCGACGGCTCACGGTGGGTCCAAGCGCTGGGCCGCCTCCTGCGGCGCCGGCTCGTCAATGCGTTCGTGGACCGGTGCGGCCGGCCGGCCGCCACCGACCTGCTGCCGGCCGCGGCTCGGTACCGCCGGCGCGACCGGAACGTCCGCCCGGAGGAGGCGGCGCGCATCGACGCCCTCGTGGCGCGCCACGCCCGCTCGGGCCCGTGAGCCAAGCCTCAGCCTTCGGCGGTGCCGATCGACCAGAGCGCGTCGACGTCGGTGCGGCTGTAGGAGCGGAAGGCCACCAGCGTGTGGGTGTGCACGATCCCGGGCAGACGGGCGATCTCGCCCGTGACCACGTCGGCCAGCTCGTCGTGCTGGCGGACCCGCACGATGGCCACCAGGTCGAAGTCGCCGGCGGTGGAATACACCTCGGCCACCGCAGGCACGTCGGCCAGCTCCTGGGCCAGCGCGGCGATGCGGTCGGGCGTCGTGTTCACGAGCACGAAGGCGACGACCATCGGCGGCGACGCTAGCGGCGCACGCCCACCCGAGCCGCCCGCTCACCCGCCTGGGCGACGAACGCCTCGAACAGACGTGCTTGCAGGTGATCGCGCGCCGCCGTGTCCTCGGGGTGCCACTGCACCCCCACCACCCACCCGCGCTCGTGCTCCACAGCCTCGACGACGCCGTCGGGCGCCCGCCCCGTCACCGTCAGGCCCTCACCCACGCGCCTCACGGCCTGATGGTGGGCGTGGGCGCCGTTGATCTCGGTGGCGCCCATCGCCACCGCCACTCGGCACCCGGGCTCGACGTTGACCGGCACGAGCGGCCGCGGCGTGCCCGGCGCCGGCGCGGGGAAGCCCTCCGGCCGGCGCGGCCAGGCGCCATCGCCGTCGCCGTCGTCACGGTCGCCGAGGTCCTGGTACAGGTCGCCCCCCAGCGCGACGTTGAGGACCTGCAGACCCCGGCAGATGGCCAGCACGGGCACGTCGTCGGCCATCGCGGCGCGCACCAGGGCGATCTCGAAGGCGTCCTGCTCGGGCCGCACTCCGTAGGTGGCGGGGTGCGGCGCCTCGCCGTAGGTGGCGGGATCGAGGTCGGGCCCGCCCAGCAGCATGAGCCCTCCGGCCTGGGCCAGCAGCGCCGACGCGCCCTCCGGGTCGAGCGGCCGCGGCGCCACCACCATCTCCGTCGCTCCCGCCGGCCACAGCGCCTCCAGGTAGGGCAGGCCGGCCGTGACCGCGGGCTGCTGGCCGGGCTTGCGGGCCTCGAGCACCCGGCCCGGCACCAGCACCCGCACCCGCGCCTGCGGCGTCGAGGGTCCCATCACCTCCTCATACCACGGGCTGGCTGGCGAAGAGCAGGTTGCGCAGCTGGCGCAGGGCGACCGACAGGGTGGTGAGGTCGTAGGTGCCGGCCGCTCGGATCTCCTCGTACACCTGCCGCAGCCGCTCGACGCCCGTGCGGTTGTGCTCCACCCACCGCTCGACCAGCTCGGCCGGAGGCGTCCACGCGTCGCCACTGCGGACGACCTCGCCGGTGAGCGCCCGCAGCTCGGTCTGGAAGTCGTCGCGCAGGGCCGCCCGGGCCAGGCTCTGCCAGCGGTCGGCCCGCGGCAACCCGCCGATCCGCTCCCGCAGCCAGCCCAGGTCGAGCCGTTCGATCACGCCCAGTTCGGCGGCGGCCACGTCCACCGCCGACCGGCCGCGGGCGGCGGCGATCTCCACGATGTCAAGTCCCAGGTGGAGGAGAGGCCACACCGCCGCTCGCCGGGCCAGCGGCTCGGGCACGCGTGCGCCGACGTACCGGTGGGCCCGCTCCTCCACGGCGCGGCGTTCGGACCCGACCAGGCAGTCGTACATGCGCACCGCCAGCTCCTCCACGCCGGGGGCGAAAGCGGCCACGGTGCCGGCCAGATCGAGGGGCGGGCGGCGGTGGCGCAGGAGCCACAGCACGGCCCGCTCCAGCATGCGGCGCAGGTCGAGCAGCAGGGCGAGCTCGGTGGCGGCGTCGATCGTGTTCGTCGCCGCCAGCCCTTCCACCGCGCTCCACTGCTCGCCCCGACCGAACACGGCCGAGGCGGCCAGATGGGCCCGGAGCACCTCGGGCAGCGGCGCGCCGGTCTCGGTGGCCATGCGGTAGCAGAACGACGTGCCCGACACGTTGACGACGTCGTTCACGACCCGAGTGGCGATGATGTCGCGCCGCAGGCGGTGCCGGCACACCTGCCCGGGAAAACCGTCGCGCACCGCCGTCGGGAAGTAGTCGAGCAGGACGGGCTCGAGCCAGGGATCGTCGGGCAGGTCGGAGGCGACCGCCTCGGCCACCCCGGTGGTCTTGGCGTAAGCGAGCAGCACGGCGAACTCGGGCCCCGTCAGCCCCTCCCCCGCGCTCTGGCGCTCGGCCAGCTGCTTGTCGGTGGGCAGGCGTTCGAGGCCGCGGTTGAGCAGCCCCTCGTGCTCGAGGTCGCGGATGAGCCGCGTGTGGACGTCGACCATCGCACCGGCCTGGGCCCGGGCCATGGCCAGGGCCAGGTTCTGCTCCCGGTTGTGGTCGAGGACGAGCTCGGCGACTTCGTCGGTCATGGAGGCGAGCAGGGTGTTGCGCTCGTCCCGGCCGAGCGTCCGCCCGGCGACGGCGGCGTCGAGGGTGATCTTGATGTTCACCTCGTGGTCGGAGCAGTCGACGCCGGCGGAGTTGTCGATGGCGTCGGTGTTGACGAGGCCGCCGCCCAGCGCGTACTCGATGCGCCCGGCCTGGGTGAAGCCGAGGTTGCCGCCCTCGCCCACCACCCGGCAGCGCAGCTCGGCGCCGTTGACCCGCACGGCGTCGTTGGCCCGGTCGCCCACCTCGCCGTGGTGCTCGCCCGACGCCTTCACGTAGGTGCCGATCCCGCCGTTCCAGAGCAGGTCGACGGGGGCCCGCAGGATGGCCGAGATCAGCTCGGCCGGCGTGAGGGTGGCGGCGTCGACGGCCAGCGCCCGGCGCATCTCGTCGGACAGGGGCACGGCCTTGGCCGTACGCGCCCACACGCCGCCGCCGGATGAGATGCGCTTGCGGTCGTAGTCGTCCCAGCTCGACCGGGGCAGCTCGAACAGGCGCCGGCGCTCGGCGAAGCCGGCCGTCGGGTCGGGGTCGGGATCCACGAATACGTGGCGGTGGTCGAAGGCGGCCACCAGCCGCAGGTGGGGCGACAGCAGCATGCCGTTGCCGAAGACGTCCCCCGACATGTCGCCGATACCGACCACGGTGATGGGCGCGGTGGCCAGGTCGATCCCGAGGGTGCGGAAGTGGCGCTCGACGCTGCACCACGCGCCCCGGGCGGTGATGCCCATGGCCTTGTGGTCGTAGCCCGCCGACCCCCCGGAGGCGAAGGCGTCCCCCAGCCAGAAGCCGTACGCCTCGGCCACCTCGTTGGCCAGGTCGGAGAACGAGGCCGTGCCCTTGTCGGCCGCCACCACCAGGTAGGGGTCGTCGCCGTCGTGGCGGATGACCCCGGGTGGAGGCACGACCGCGCCCGCCACCAGGTTGTCGGTGACGTCGAGGAGCCCGGCGACGAAGCTGCGGTAGCACTCCCGCACCTCGCGACGCAGGGCGTCGGCGTCGATGGGCGGGCGGCGCAGGACGAAGCCGCCCTTGGCCCCGGTGGGCACGATCACCGCGTTCTTCACCATCTGGGCCTTCATGAGCCCGAGCACCTCGGTGCGCACGTCTTCGCGCCGGTCGCTCCAGCGCAACCCGCCGCGGGCGACCGGCCCGCCCCGCAGGTGCACACCCTCGACCTGGGGGCCGTGCACCCAGATCTCGAACATCGGCCGGGGCAGGGGCAGGTCGGGGATGCGAGAGGGGTCGAGCTTGAGGGCGATGACGGGTTTGGCCCCGCGCCCCCGGTCGGGGCGGTAGAGGTTGGTGCGCGTCGTGGCGACGACCAGGTCGAGCAGAGCGCGCAGGATGCGGTCCTCGTCCAGGCTGGCGACGCCGTCGAGCAGGGTGCTGATCTCGCCGATGAGGGCGGTGGCCTCGGCCGCCACCGCTTCGGCGCCGGCGCCCTGGCGGCCGGGATCGAGGCGCAGCTCGAACAGGGCGATCAGGCTGCGCACGATCCGGGGGTGGCGGGCCAGGGTGTCCTCCAGGTAGGCGGGCGTGTACGTCGCCCCGACCTGACGCAGATAGCGCGTGTAGGCGCGCACGACCTGGACCTGGGTGCCCGTGAGCCCGGCCCGCAGGACGAGACGGTTGAGGCCGTCGCTCTCGACCTCGCCCCGCCAGGTGGCGGCGAAGACCCGCTGGAACTCCTCCAGCCCGGCGGCGCGGTCGTCGGCCCCCCCGGGGAGGGCGACGTGGGCGCCGGCGCCGGTCGGGGCCGTGACCCGGAGGCCGATGTCGTAGATCCACGCCGGCGGGGCGTCGGCGGGCCGCACCTCGAACGGCCGCTCGTCCACGACCTCGACGCCCATGTCCTCGAGCAGGGGCAGGATCCGCGTGAGGGTGACCGGGTTGCCGGGCGTGTACAGCTTGAGCCGCAGCTCGTCGGCGCCGGCCCCCGGTGGCCGGTACAAGGCGGTGGCGATCCCGGCGTCGCCGTCGGCCTCCAGCGCCGCCAACTGGCGCAGGTCGGCGACCGCCGCGGCGGCGTCGTTGGCCTCCCGGTAGCTGGCGGGGAGGGCGTCGCCGTAGCGGCGGGCCAGCGCGAGGCCGGTGTCCTCGCCCACCTCGGCCACCAGCGCGTCACGCAGGTCGTCGCTCCACCAGCGCGTGACGGCCGCCAGCCGGGCCTCGAGCTCGGGGACCGGCGGGCCGGCCCCCTGCACGGGATCGGCGGGCGGCGGGGTGCCGTCGGGCAGCCGCACGATCACATGCAGGCGGGCCAGCACCGACTCACCGAAGTGGGCGGAGTGCTCGGCCTCGATGCCGCCGTAGGCGTCGACCAGCACCCGTTCGATGCGCTCGGCGGCACCGGTGGAGTAACGCTCGCGAGGCAGGTACACCAGGGCCGACACGAACCGACCGTCGGGGTCCCAGCGGGGGAACAGGCGCACCTGCTGGCGTTCCTGCAGGGCGAGCACGCCGAGCGCGATCGTCTCCAGGACGTCGACGTCGACCTGGAACAGCTCGTCGCGGGGGTAGGTGCCCAGGATGGTGCGCAGTTCGCGACCGGAGTGGCTGTGCAGCGGGTAGCCGGCGCGGTCGAGGACGGTGGCCAGCTTGCGGCGCACGACCGGGATCTCGTCGGCGTCGATGCGGTAGGCGGTGGCGGTGAGCAGCCCGATGAGGCGGTGCTCGCCCACGAACCGGCCGGCGGGGTCGTACCGGGCGATGGCGATGCAGGTGAGCTCGTCGGGCCGCAGCACGGGCGAGCGGGCGGGGACGCGGGTGGCCCGGAACAGGCGGCGCTCCCGCACCCGGCGGCGCACGCCGTGGCCGGGCAGGGGCGGGAGGTGGTGCTCGTGGCCGGGATGGTCGTCGCGCAGGAGGCCGAGCCCGCTGCCGGCGACCGGCCGCTCGGCGGTGGAAGTGCCGTCGCCGAGGTCCCCGGCCTTCCCATCGTCCCCGACGTCCGCGTCGTCCCCGTCGTTCTCCACGGAGAGGTCGTCGTCGCGCGCACCGAGGACGATCATGTGGCCGTCGGCCAGCCAGCGCAGCAGGGCGGCGACCTCGGCGGCCTCCTCGGGACCGCACGGCACCATCCGGGCGCTGATGTCGTCGGCCAAGTCGAGCGCGCGCTGGCGCATCGGCCCCCAGTCCTGCACCGCCACCCGAACGTCGGCGAGCACGGCCACCAGCGCCGCCTCCAGATCCGCCTCGGCCTCGGCGCCGGGCTGGCGGTCGACCTCGAGGTGCGTCCACGACTCGGCGCAGGCCGAGCCGTCCCCCACCGCGTCGGTGATGTCGACCAGCCGGTCGCCATCGCGGCGAACGGCCAGCACGGGGTGCACGACGAGGTGGATCCCCACCCCGCGGCGGTGCAGGGCGGCGGTGAGGGAGTCGAGCAGGAACGGCATGTCGTCGACGACGACGTCGACCATGCTGTGGCCCGGGCGCCCACTGGCCTCCGACCGAGGCGTCGTGACCGCCACCAGGACCTGCCCGGGGGCGCGGCGGAGGCCGTGGGCGAGGTGGGCGCGGGCCGCCGCGGCCACCTCGGTCGGCGGGCGGGCCGCCAGGTCGGCGAGGGGCACCCCGGCCAGATAGCGCTCGACGAAACGGCTCACGACCTCGGTGGCCAGCCCGGCGACCGGCGTGGACGTGGCGGCGGTGGCCGCCGTGGCGGCCGCCAGCACCTCCCCGATCACGTCGGGCTGGATCGCTCCCCGGGCGCTCCCCATCGTGGCCTCGCTCCTCCCTGCGCCGTTGCAGGGATCGTCAGACGGCGAAACGAAATGGTAAGGCGTCTACCGCAGCGAGCGGAAGGTCAGGGAATAGCGCAGGGCCCGGGTGGGCGGGATGTGGTGTTGCCACGACCACCGGGCGGCGCCGGCGAGCACGTACAGCGAGCGGGGCGCCAGCTCGAGCTCGTGGGTGCGGCGCACGCCGCCAACCGTGCGTTGGAACTGGAGGCGGCACGGGGACGCCAGGGACACGCCGATGACCGTGCCGCCGAACATGGGGGCGTCGCGGTGCCAGCCGATCCCCGCGCCGGGTGGGTAGCGGGTGGCCAGCACCTCCACCAGGCGCGCGGCGTCGACGCCGGCGACGCTGCCGGCCCGGTACCGCACCCACTCGAGCTCGCTCGGGAGCGCCAGCCCGGGCTCGACGGTGCGGGCGTCGTAGCCGTAGCGGTAGCCGAAGTGGGCCACGGTGCGCCGGGCCGCCTGCCCGTGCATGACGACCTGGGCGTAGTCGAGGGTCCCGAGGTCCCCGCCGGACAGGCCGGCATCGCCGACGAAGTCTGTGGCGACTTGGGGTCGCAGGACGACCCCAAGTCTCCACAGAGGTCAGGGCGCGGGCGGCCAGAGGGCGAGGCCGGTGGTGGGGTCGAACAGCGACACCCGCCCGGTGTCGAGGC
>JBIOZN010000500.1:0-13865 GCA_044871175.1 Acidimicrobiales bacterium
TCCAGGCCGGGCTCGCCCAGGCCTGGGGAGCCGCGGCCCTGGAGATGGTGGACGCCCACCTCGACGCCTTCGCGGCAGTCGTGAGCGACCGGGGCGACCGGGGCGACCGGGGCGACCGGCGCGGGCCGGCGCATCGAGCCGTCGGTGTCGTACATGCGGTTGCCGTTGGCCTCGATCTCGGCGTGGATGACGTTCTGCACGCGGTTCGGGTCCTTGATATCGCTGAAGCGCTGCTGGCCGCTCTCGCCCCCCGACTCGATGAGGAGGTCGCCGGTGCCGAGGATGCGCTCCCACAAGCGCTGGTGGAAGTTGACGTTGTTGACCCGCTCGAGAGGCATCTGGATGCCCCGCTTGGCGAACACCCCGGCCTGGTAGATGAGCCGGTCGGTGGTGACCACGAAGTGTGTCGTGCGCCAGGTGAGGAGGCGCCAGGCCATCCAGGCCGCGGTCACGATGATCAAGGCGATGAGCACCCAGCGCAGGAAGGCGACGTCGAACAGGATCTCGAGCACGATGATGAGCACGATCAGCCCGGCCAGGGAGGCCAGCGGCTCGATCAGGTACCACCAGTGCGGGATGAGGTCGACCTTGACCTCTTCGTAGTCGTTCAGATATTTCCGGGGGAACGCCACGCCCGGCGAGCGTAGCCGTGGGGGTTCAGGCCCACCCGAGTTCGTGCAGGCGGCCGTCACTGATGCCGAAGTGGTGCCCGACCTCGTGGATCACGGTGCGCCGCACCTGCTCGACCACCTCCTCCTCGGTGCGACAGATCCGACAGATCGCCAGGCGATAGATGGAGATGCGATCGGGTAGGGCCAGGCCGCCGTAGTTGTTGCCGCGGGCGGTGAGCGGGATCCCCTCGTACAGGCCGAGCAGGCGAGGCGAGGATCCCCAGTCGCTGACGAACACCGCCACGTTGTCCATGAGGGCTCCGAGCTCGTCGGGCAGGCCGTCGAGCGCCTCGGCCACCAGTTCCTCGAACCGCTCGGGGGCGACATCCACCACGCCGCTCACCGTACCCAGGCCCCTCTCCTGTCGCGCCCGCCCGTAACGTGACACCGTGGACGTCGCCCCGCCGGCCATCGCCGCGCTGCTGCAGGGGCTCGACACCAGTCAGCAGGAGGCGGTGACGACGCCCGCCGCCCCGCTGGGCATCCTGGCCGGTGCCGGCTCGGGGAAGACGACGGTGCTCACTCGCCGCATCGCCCATCGGGTGGCCACGGGCAACGCCGATGCCGCCCATGTGCTGGCGGTCACGTTCACTCGGCGGGCGGCGGCCGAGCTGCGCACGCGCTTGTGGCGCCTCGGCATCCACGACCGGGTGGTCGCGGGCACATTTCACGCGGTGGCGTGGGCCGCCGTCCGCCAGCGGGCCCTCGACGCCGGCCGCCCGGCCCCGACGCTCGTGGCCGACCGGGCCGGGCTGGTCGGGTCACTCGTCGAAGGTTTGCGGGGCCGGGGCGGTCGTCCGCCCTCGGTGGCGGAGGTCGTCGGCGAGATCGAGTGGGCCAAGGCTCGGGGAATCGACCCTGGGCACTACCCCGACGCCGCCGTCGCCCACGACCGCCACCCCGCGGCGGGCCACGCCGTCGTCGCCGCCGGCTTCGCGGCGTACGAGTCCGCCCGACGGCGGGCCCGCAGCCTCGACTTCGACGACCTCCTGGCCGTGTGCACCGACGCCCTGCAGAACGACCGCCGCTTCGGCGCCGCCCAGCGCTGGCGTCTGCGCCACCTGTTCGTGGACGAGTTCCAGGACGTGAGCCCCCGCCAGTTCGCCCTGCTCGAGGCGTGGCGGGACGGCCGCGACGACGTGTGCCTCGTGGGCGATCCCCACCAGGCGATCTACGCGTGGAACGGGGCCGAGCCGGCGCTGCTGCGCGACCTGCCCACCCACCTGCCCGGAGCCACGGTCGTGCGCCTGCGCGCCAACTACCGCTCGACGCCCCAGGTCCTGGCGGCCGCCGAGGCGGTGCTGGCCGGGCCACCCGGGGCGCTCGCCGGATCACGAGCGGGCGCCACCAGCCGGCGACGGCGGGCCGCAATTGCGCCGTCCGCGTCGGCGACGGCGCCCGGTGCCGGCCACGGCGGGGCGCTCGGCGCTGCCCCGGGGTTCGAGCCCGCCGAGCGGGCCGGGGCCGACGGGCCCGTGCCCGACATCCGGGCCTATCCCGACGAGCAGGCCGAAGCGGCCGGCATCGCCCGCGTGCTCGGCGCCGCTCGGATCCCGGGCGGCCGCTGGTCGCAGGCGGCCGTGCTGGTGCGCACCCACGCCCAGCTGCGGCCCATCGAGCGGGCCCTGACCGCCGCCGGCATCCCGCATCGGGCCCTCGGACGCCGGCTGGGCGAGCACCCGGTGGTGCGGGCCGTGCTCGCTCCACTCGGTCCCGGCGAACGCGCCCGGCCCGGCGGCCTGGCCGACCTGGCCGATGACCTCGCCGCCCGCCTGGCCGAGGCCGGCGTAGCGGCCGGCCCGGGCGGCGTCGCCGCCGGCCCGGGCGGCCTCGGCGCGCCGCCGACCGATACGGACCGAGCCGCACTCGGGGCGGAGCCGCTCGACGAGGTCGACCGGGCCGCCCTCGAGGACCTGCTCGCCCTCATCCACGAGGACCTGGCCGCCGACCGCCGGGCGCCGGTGGCCGCTCTGCTGCACGCGTTGGGCGCCGAGCGGGCGGGGCCGGGCCGGGGCGGCGACGGCGTCGACCTGGCCACGTTCCACGCCGCCAAGGGACTGGAGTGGGCCACGGTCGTGGTGGCCGGGGTGGAGGACGGGTTCGTGCCCTTGCGCCGGGCGCGGGGCCCCGCACGGGACGAAGAGGCTCGCCTCCTCTATGTCGCGCTCACCCGGGCCCGCCATCGCCTCGTCCTGACCCGGGCCGAGGCGCGCCACCACCGCGGCGACCTGGTGGCCCGCGCCCCCTCGCCGTGGCTGGCGGCCATCGACGCCGCCTGCGCCGCCCTGCGCCAGCCGGCGGATGCGGCCGTGGTGAAGGCCCTCCAGGCCGCCGGACGGGCCCACCTCGACGGCACTGGCAACCGCACCGACGCCGTGGCCCCCCTTCGGGCGTGGCGCGCGCGGGCGGCGCGCGCCGCCAGCGTGACCGAGGCGGCCGTGTGCGGCGACGACGTGCTGGCCGCCATCGCCGCGCGCCAGCCCGCCGACCTCGACGAGCTGGCCGCCGTGCCCGGCTTCGGGCGCGTGCTCGCCCGGCGCCATGGGGAGGCCATCCTCGCCGCCCTCGCCCGCTCGTGACGGGCACCGCCGCTCGGTGGGTATGAGCACCACCATGGCAACGGGATGGACCGAGGTGGCGGGGCTCGAGGTGGAGGAGGCCGCCGACGGGCAGGCCACGGTGCGGATGCGGGCCGGACCCCAGCACCTCAACCAGGGCGGCTCCGTCCACGGTGGCGCCCTCGCCACGCTGATGGACACGGCGATGGGCGGCGCCGTCTACTCGACCGCCGAGCCCGGCGACGACGCCACGCGCACGGCCACGATCGAGATGAAGGTGACCTATCTCGAACCGGCCCAGCCGGGCGAGGTCGTCGCCCGTGCCCACGTGATCAAGCGGGGCAAGCGGGTGACGATCGTGGAGGCCGAGGCCACCCAGGGCGACGACATGGTCGCCCACGCCATCTCGACGTTCACCAGCCCGTCGTGAGCCGCGTCAGCGCCGCTGCTCGAGCAGCGTGCGGAACTTCTCCTGGTCGACGGTGACGAACAGGCCGTCGGCCTCGGCGGTGAGGCCCTCGCCGGCGTGGCAGGTGGCGCGGGTGGTGATCTTGCGACCTTGGACGGCGAGGACCTGGGCCTCGAAATGCAACGGCACGTGCAACGGCGTCGGCATCCGGTAGCGGACTTCGAGTCGCGCCGTCATGCCCGGCTGGCCGGTGAGTGCCTGTACGAGCCCGAGAACCTCATCAAAGGCGGCGGCCAGGAAGCCGCCGTGGACGCAGCCCGGAGGCCCTTCGTAGGCCGACCCGAAAACGGCCCGCGCCGTCACCCGGTCGCCCGCGACGGCCGGCTCGAGCGGGGGCGCCAGCGGGTTGGCCCGCCCGACCACCGGGCTGAAGTGCAAGAAGCCCGGGTGATCGGCGTCGTCGCCGTCGGGGTCGGCGGCGGCGTCGCGGGCGGCCAGCGACGCCTCGGCCGCCCCGCTGTAGGCGCGCCCGCGGCCCTCCTCCCGCAGGCGGTCCACCGCCCCACCGACGGCCTCGGCCACCGCGGCGATGGTGGGCGCCGGCGCGGTGGTGGACGTGAGCGCTTCGATCAGCGCTCGCGCGGCCGCAGCGACGTCCACCATCGCGGTCGAGCGTGGGCCTACCGAGTCGAGCGCGCCCAGCCGTGCCTCCAGCTGGGCGATCCCCTCCGGCCCCCACAGCGGGTGGTCGGGCGGCAGGTCAGCCACGGGTGCGACCGCTGCCGGCCCCGTCGGGTTCGACGTCGAAGTCGGCGACCACGGGCGCGTGATCGGACGGTTGGGTTCCCTTGCGGGCGTTGCGGTCGATGACGGCCCAGGTGCAGCGCTCGGCCAGCGGAGGGGAGGCCAGGATGAGGTCGATGCGCATTCCCCGGTGCTGGTGGAAGTCGCCGGCGCGGTAGTCCCACCACGAGTACAGGCGCGGAGCGTCCCAGCGCGTGCGGAACACGTCGACCAGCCCCCAGTCCTGCAGTTCGCCGAGGGCGGCGCGCTCGGGGGGCGACACGTGGGTGGCCCCGTTCACGGCCGACGGGTCCCAGACGTCGTCGTCGGTGGGGGCGATGTTGAAGTCGCCGCACAGGACGACCGGCGTGGACGGGTCGGCGACCTTGGCGATCGAGGCTCGGAGGCGCTCGAGCCAGGCCAGCTTGTAGTGGTACTGCTCGTGGCCGACGGCCCGGCCGTTGGGCACGTAGATCGTGGTGACGTGGATGCCGCCGCACGTGGCCGTCAGCACGCGGGCCTCGGGATCGGGGGGGCCATCGGCCAGCCCGGAAACGACGTCGTCCAGGCCCACGCGAGACAGGATGGCCACGCCGTTCCACCGCCCCTCGCCGTGGTGGGCGCTCTCGTAGCCCAGGCCGTGGAAGGCGAGGGCGGGGAAGGCGTCGTCGGCCAGCTTGGTCTCCTGCAGGCAGACGATGTCGGGCTGGACTTCGCCGAGCCAGTCCTCCACGCGGGGCAGGCGGGCCTTGAGCGAGTTCACGTTCCAGGTCGCCAGCCGCACGGGGCGACGCTAACGGATCACTCCCTCGACTCCGCCGGCGTGTGTCGCTCGTCGCTGGTGGGTCGCCGATGTCTCGGCGCACCACGAACACTCGGCGCACCAATTTAGCAACCTGCCCTTGGTGCGCCGAGAGTCCTCAGGGGCCGGACGTGTCGCTCCCGCCGGCGACCGCTGGGGCACCCTCGGGCGGGGGGGAACCGCCCGCGCCGCCCCCCGTGCTGCGCTCGGGGGCCGAGCGGGGACCCGCCGGGGCGCCGGCGGCCGGTTCGGGCGCGGCGCGCTTGCGGGCGCGGGCCTTGGCGGCGGGGGGCTTGGGCGCGGTGGGGACGCCGGTGGCGTCGGCGCGCTTGGCCACGCGCTTGCGCGCGGCGACCTCGGGCGGAACGTCAGACTTCGGCGCGGCCGCCTCGGGCCCAGTGGGGGGCGCGCCGGCCGGCTCGGGCGCAGCCACCGCGGTGACGTCGATGGCGCCGGGGGAGGGCGGGGCGCCGACCGCCTTCTGCTTCTTCCCGGAGGCCGCTGCGCCATCGCCCGCGGCCTTCCGAGCTGTCTTCGCGGCCGTCGCCTGGGCCGTCGTCGCAGTGGCCCTGGCGGCCTTCTTCATGGTCGTCGTCGCGTCCGGGGCGGCGGCCGTCGGACCCGTCTTCGCCCGGGCGCGAGTCGTCGGGGCGGCAGTGTCGTCGGCCCGGGCCGCCTTCTTGGCGATGGATCCCGAAGGGGCCGCCGCCTTCTTCTTCGTCTTCGCCACCGCCTTCTTCGTCTTCGCCACCGCCTTCTTCGCCTTGGCCGGCGCCGCCGCAGGGGTCGGCTCGGGACTGGCCGCCGCCTTCTTCTTCCTGGTTCTCGCGGTGGGCTCGACCGGCGCCCCTTCGTCGGCCCCGATGGCGGGCAGGGGCGGCGCGTCCGACGGTGTCACGGTTGCCGCCGCCTTGCGCGCCCGCCGCCGAACCGGGGCCGCCGCCGGCTCGGCCGCCGTCGGCTCGGTGGGCGCCTCGACGTCGGCGGAAGCCGCCTCCTCGGGCTCCTCCTCAGGCTCTTCGTCGACCCCCGCGGCCTCGTCGAAGGCGGGATCGGTGGGCGCGCCGTGGTCCGAGCGGTGCCGTCCGGTGGCCCGTTCGGCCTCGGCCGCCGCCGCCACCACCTCGGGGGCGAGCGCCTCGGGATGGTCGGGGACCTCGCGCACGGCCACGTCGGCCGGCACGCCCTCGGGGAGCGCCACGTCCACGCCCCGCCGGGAGGCGTTGAAGCTCACCACGACGAAGCGCCGCTGCTCCCCCGCCCCCAATACGCTGCGGGCACTGCGTGGGGCAGGGTCGCCCATCAACCGCAGCGGCACGTAGCAGCGCACGCCGCCCACGTCGATGTAGGCACCGTGGGAGGAGAACTGCTCGACCTCGCCCTCGATGGGCGTCCCCACCGGGTGGCGCTCGACGAACTCGAGGAACGGCAGCAGGTCGTTGATCGGCTCGTCCCGGCCGGGCAGGGGCCGTGACGCCGGCGGCTCGGTGGCGCTGCTCGGGGGCACCGGTGCGCCGCCGTTCCCGTCGCCGGCGCTGGGCGCCGCGGGCACAGGCACCGCCGCCGTCCGCCCTCGCCGGCGGCCACCGGGGGGCGGCGCCTTGGGGACGGGCAGCGGCTCGGAGGCCAACTTGCTCGGCCGGTTGGCGGCGGTACGGAGCTCGCCGCCCGCTCGCGACGGGCGCCCGTGGCGCGCCTCACGCTGGGCCCGGCGGCTCACCGGGCCCCGCACGGGCGTTCTGGGCACGAACACCCAGCCCACATTGGGCACCGGCTTGCCCCCGATCAGGCGCCCTTCGTCGAACAGCCACGGATGCTCGCCGTGGAACTCCTGGAACGAGTCGTTGGACAGGATCGTGGCACCCGCCTTGGCGGCGATCGTGAGCACGAAGGCGTCGCCCCGCCCGATGGCGCCCGCCGGGGGGGCGACGAGCTCGTTGTTGTCGACGGCGGCGTCGAACTCGGCCACCTCGGAGGCGTCGATGCGATGGCCGAAGGTGGCGTCGACGACCACGACGATGATGTCGTTGGGGTGCTCCTCCATGTAGGCCAGCACGGCTTCGTTGAGCTGCTTCAAGCTCGGGTACGGCCGGCCCTCGGTGGCGATGTTGGATCCGTCGACGACGACGTGGTGGGGCATAGGCATCATCAGTCAACCATCCCCGCAGGCGCGACTCGGGGTCCCCCGTATGCTCCGCCCCCGTGATCCGAGCGGTGCTCTGGGACTTCGGGGGCGTCATCCTGTCCAGCCCGTTCGACGCCTTCGCCCGGTACGAGGCCGAGCTCGGCATCCCCGAGGGCACGATCCGCCGGCTGAACGCCACCAATGCCGACACCAACGCGTGGGCCCTGTTCGAGCGCAGCGAGATCGACCGCGACGGCTTCTGCACCCGCTTCGAGGCCGAGGCCACTGACGCGGGCTACACCCTGTCGGGCGCCCGCGTGCTGGACGCCCTCTACGGTGAGCTGCGCCCGGCGATGGTGGAGGCCCTGCGCCGGGTGCGCGCCCGCTACCGCACCGCGTGTCTCACCAACAACGTCGTCGGCGCCGTGCGTCCCGAGCTGGCCGACGTGATGGCCCTGTTCGACGTGGTGGTGGAGAGCTCGAAGGTGGGCGTGCGCAAGCCCGAGCCGCGGTTCTACGAGCTCGCCTGCGAGCAGCTGGGTCTCGAGCCCGCCCAGTGCGTGTTCCTCGACGACCTCGGCGTCAACCTCAAGCCGGCGCGGGCGATGGGCATGACCACCATCAAGGTCGTCGACCCCGACATCGCCCTCGCCGAGCTCGAGGCGGTGGTGGGCATGGACCTGCAGTCGTGACCTCGCGTCAGACCTCGGCGTCGGCGACCGCGACGGCTGGCGCGAAGGCGTCGTCGAGCAGGTCGCTCAGCTCCTGGGCGTGGATGGTGGACGAACCGGTGGCCGGGCTGCCCGACTCGACCCGGGACGCCAGGCGGATCGTGTAGCCCCGGTCCTCGATCGGGTGGCAGCGGTCGAACATGTACCGCCACGGCCCCATGTTGGCCGGCTCCTCTTGCACCCACACGAGGTCCTTGGCCGCCGGGTAGCGGCCGAGCACGTCGAGCAGCCCCTGCTGGGGGAACGGGAAGAGCTGCTCGACCCGCACGACGGCCACCGGCGCCTTGGTGTCGTCGCGGCGCTTCATCACGTCCCACGCGACCTTGCCACTGCAGAACACCACCCGACGCACCTCGCCGGCCGGGGGCGGGTTGGGGTCGTCGAGCACCTCTTCGAAGCTGCCGTGCGTCAGGGCCTGGACGGGCGAGCGGCTCTCCTTCATGCGCAGCGGCTGCTTGGGAGTGAACACGACGAGCGGCTTGCGCACGTCGCGCCGGACCTGGCGCCGCAGCAGGTGGAAGTACTGGGCGGCGGTGGTGGCGTTGACCACCTGGATGTTGTCCTCGGCGCACAGGGTGAGGAAGCGTTCGATGCGGGCCGAGGAGTGCTCGGGTCCCTGGCCCTCGTACCCGTGGGGTAGCAACATCACCAGTCCCGACGTCTGGCCCCATTTGTCCTCGGCCGCCACCACGTACTGGTCGATGATGACCTGGGCGCCGTTGACGAAGTCGCCGAACTGGGCCTCCCAGGCGACCAGTGCGTCCTTGTCGACCACCGAGTAGCCGTACTCGAAGCCGAGCGCGGCGTACTCGGACAACAGCGAGTCGTAGACGTAGAACTTGCCCGCCTTCCCCTCGCTGCCCTCCGTCGCCTCGAGCTCGCTGAGCGGTGACCACGAGCGGCCGGTCTCGTAGTCGATGAGCACGGAGTGGCGCTGCACGAACGTGCCCCGCCGGCTGTCCTCGCCGGCCAGGCGCACGTTGGTGCCCTCGAGCACGAGTGAGCCGATGGCGAGCAGCTCGGCCGTGCCCCAGGCCACCTCGCCCGACTCGTACAGCTGGGCGCGGGCCTCGAACTGCTTGGCCAGCTTGGGGTGCACGGTGAAGTCGGGCGGGTAGTCGGTGAGCGCGGCGAACACCCGGTCGAGCACCGCCCGGTCGACACCGGTGTCGATGTGGGGCAGGACGCCCTGTGGCGCGGGCGGGCGGGCGGCCCGCACCGCCGGCGGCTGGTGCTGGCGGGTCTCGTCGAGGGCGGTCTGCAGCCGGTTGCCGAAGTCGGCCAGGGCCGCCTCGGCTTCCTCGAGGGTGATGTCGCCGCGCTTCACCAGCGCCTCGGTGAACAGCTTGCGGACGCTGCGGCGCTGGTCGATGGCCTTGTACATGAGGGGCTGGGTGTAGCTCGGGTCGTCGCCTTCGTTGTGCCCGTGGCGCCGATAGCACACCACGTCGATCACGACGTCCTTGTGGAAGCGCTGGCGGTAGTCGAAGGCGATGCGAGCGACGCGCACGCAGGCCTCGGGATCGTCACCGTTCACGTGCAGGATCGGGATCTGCAGCATCTTGGCCATGTCGGTGGCGTAGAGCGACGATCGGGCGAACTCGGGGGCGGTGGTGAAGCCGATCTGGTTGTTGATCACCAGGTGCACGGTGCCGCCCACCCGGTACCCGGTGATGTCGCTCATGGCCAGGCACTCGGCCACGACGCCCTGGCCGGCGAAGGCGGCGTCGCCGTGGATGAGCAGGGGCAGCACGCTGTAGCTGCCCGGTTCGTCGACGTGGTCCTGCTTGGCCCGGGTCATCCCCAGCACCACCGGGTCGACCGTCTCCAGATGGCTGGGGTTGGCGGCCAGCTCGACGACGATGTCGTGGCCCTCGCGCGAGACGTGCTTACCGGTGGCGCCGAGGTGGTACTTGACGTCGCCCGAGCCCTGCACCGAGTTGGGGTCGACGTAGCCCTCGAACTCCCGGAAGATCTGGTCGTAGCTCTTGCCGACGATGTTGGCCAGCACGTTGAGCCGGCCACGGTGGGCCATGCCCAGCACGGCCCCCACCAGCCCCTGGTCGGCGGCGGCACCGAGCACGGTGTCGAGGATGGGGATGGCCGACTCGGCGCCCTCCAACCCGAAGCGCTTGGTGCCCACGTACTTGGTGGCGAGGAAGCGCTCGAACGCCTCGGCGGCATTGAGCCGGCCCAGCACCCAGCGCAGGTCGTCGCGACCGAGCGTGGGGCGCACACCCTCGAGCTGGCTCTGGATCCAGCGCTGTTCGGTGGTGTTGTGAATGTGCATGTACTCGATGCCGATCGTGCGGCAGTACGCGTCCCGCAACACCTGCAGGATGTCGCCCAGCTTCATGCGGTCGCGCCCGGCCAGCCCGTCGCACAGGAACTCCCGTTCGAGGTCCCAGATGGTGAGGCCGTAGGTGGCGGGGTCGAGCTCGTCGTGCATCTTGGGCTCTTTCCACGCCAGCGGGTCGAGCTCGGCGATCAGATGGCCCCGCGCCCGGTACACCCGGATCAGGGTGGCCACCTGCATCTGCTTGCGCAGTCCCGCTTCCTCGCGGTTGATGGGGCTGACGTCCTGGTGCCACCGCACCGCCTCGTAGGGGACGCCGAGGGAGCGGAAGACGTCGTGGTAGAAGCCGTGCTCGCCCATGAGCAGCTCGTGGACGCGCTTCAAGAACAGGCCCGACTCGGCCCCCTGGATGATGCGGTGGTCGTAGGTCGACGTGACGGTGACCGCCTTGGACACGCCCATCTCGGCCAGGGCGCGCGCATCGGAGCCCTGGAACTCGGCGGCGTAGTCGATCGCCCCCACGCCCACGATCACGCCCTGGCCGGGCATGAGCCGGGGCACCGACTGGACGGTGCCGATGGTGCCGGGGTTGGTGAGGGTGATGGTGGCGCCCTGGAAGTCGGCGACGGTCAGCTTGTTCGACTTGACCTTGCGGATGAGCTCCTCGTAGGAGGCGTGGAAGGCGGCGAAATCGAGCGTGTCGGCGTTGCGCAGCACGGGGACGACGAGCGTGTGGCTGCCGTCGGCCTTGGTGACGTCGACGGCCAGCCCCATGTGGATGCGCTCGTTGCTGACCAGGCGGGGCTTGCCGTCGGGGCCCTCGGTGAAGGTGTGGTTCATCACGGGCACGGCGTCGGCGATGGCGCGCACCACGGCGTACCCGATGAGGTGGGTGAAGCTGACCTTGCCCCGTCCCTTGCGCCCGAGGTAGCCGTTGATGACCTTGCGGTTGACCTCCAGCAGGCGGGCCGGGACGTCGCGGAAGCTGGTGGCGGTGGGCACCGCCAGGCTCCGCTCCATGTTGGCGACGATGGCCGCCCCGGCCCCCCGGATCGGCTCGCCCGGCACCTCGGCGTCGGCCGGACCGGCCGGCGCGGCGGCAGCCGGGGCAGCGGGGGCGGCGGCGGGGGCCGGCACGGGCGCGGGGGCAGCCGGGGCCGGCCCGGGGGCAGCCGGGGCCGGCGCAGGGGCAGCCGGGGCCGGCGCGGCGGCGGCGGGGGATGCCGCGGCGGGCGCCGCCGTACTGGCGCCGTTGCCGGCCACTGCGGGCACGGCGCTCACGTAATCGGCGAAGAACTCCCGCCAGCTGTCACTGACGGACGCCGGATCGGCCCGGTACTGCTCGTACATCTCCTCCACGAGCCAGGTGTTCGGCCCGAACACCTCGGGCTCGAGGGGGTGCTCGCTGCGCTCTCGACCCTCGTCGGCCACGTCGTGGAAGGGTACCGGCTGGCCAGCGGCCCTCCCCAAGGGCGGGAACCGCCCGGCGAGCCCCGACGACCATGCCCGCCGATGCTCCGTGCACTGACCGTCGCCCTGCTCGCCGGCGTCCTCACGGCGGCGTGCGGTGACGACGACACCAGCACCTCGGCCACCACCGCGGTCGCGGGCGCCAGCTTGCGAGTGGAGGCCCACGACATCAAGTTCGACGCCGACACCTACACCGCCCCGGCCGGCACCATCGCCATCGCCTACGTGGAGAAGGGCAAGCTCGTGCACGACCTCGTGGTGGAAGGCGCCGACGGCGACCGCATCCCGATCGACGGCGGCGATGACGAGGGCAAGCTCATCGTGAGCACGGCCTTCGACGCCAGCGGCACGGTGACGCTCGACCCGGGCTCGTACCGCTTGGTGTGCACGGTGCCCGGCCACGAGCAGGCGGGCATGAAGGCGATGCTCACCGTCACCTGACCGCGCGGGGGCCACGCCGGTCAGCCACCACCCCGGGCCCAGTCCGAGGGCGGCCGGAGCACGCGGGACGGTCAGGCACGCGCCCCCGCTCGTCGCCCGAAGACCGTGCCGGCGGCCAGGCCGGTGCCTCCGGGGTAGTTGCCGCTGAAGAGGCCGCCCAGCATCTCGCCACACGCGAACAGACCCGGGATGGGGTGGCCCCGCTCGTCGAGGACACGGGCGTGCGCGTCGCCCTTCACGCCCCCGAACGTGAACGTGATGCCGCAGGTGACGGGATAGGCGTAGAAGGGCGGAGTGTCGAGGGGCGACGCCCAGTTGCTCTTGGGCGGGTCGACCGCGGCTCGCCGTCCATCCTTCACCGCCGGGTCGAACGGGACGCGGCGGTCGATCGAGTCGTTGAAGTCGTGGATGGTCGCGACCAGCCGTGGGGCATCGACCCCGATCTTTCGGGCCAGGCCCTCGATCGTCGCCGCACACTCGACCGACACGCCAGGCATGTCGTACTCCTCGGTGCGCAGCAGAGGGCGCAGGCGCCGGTCGAACATTTGGAACGCGATCGCTCCGGGCTGGGCGAGGATCGCCGGCCCGTACTTCGCGTAGGTGTAATTCCGAAAATCGGCCCCCTCGTCCACGAAGCGTTCGCCGTGCCGGTTCACGATCACGCCGAGCGGATAGCTCTGCCGGGTCAGACGGTTGGTCAGGGCGCGGTTGCCCTCGTTGCGGGGGAACCAGGCATCCCACTGCACCCCGTGGGCGCTGGACCAGTCGCCTCCTTTGGCGGCGCCGATTCGGAGCGCGGCGGCGATCAGGTCACCGGTGTTGTTGGGCGTGCCGCGCACCTTGGCGTGCTCCCAGCCGGGGCCGAGATGCTGCCGCCGCCAGGTCGGGTTCGCTTCGAAGCCGCCCCCGGCGAGGACCACGGACCGGGCCCGCCACCTCACCGCACCCCCCGAGTCCCGAGCCCGCACGCCGACGACACGTCCACCCTCCACGTCGAGGTCGGTCACCGTGCAGGAGTGGTGGATATCGACACCGAGACGCCGAGCGACGCGAACGTGATCGGCCATGAGGCCTGCACCCCCACCGACGTTGCCGACGTGCACCCCGCCGAAGAAGAGGTAGCGGCCATCCGGTCGTCGGTAGGCCTGACGTTCGTACATGAGGCGGTACCGCAGCCCGAGACGATGGAGCCAGCGAACCGATGCCTGGGCTTCGGTGACCAGGACGGCGGTCAACTCGGCGTCGTTGCGTCCGCCGGTGACCTGGGCGAGGTCGGCGGCATATTCGTCCGCCGGGTACGGCGGTACCACGGTGGCGGCCAGGCGCTCGTCGGGGTCGACGAGGTCGGCGAGGTCGTCCAGGCCATGGTGGTCGATCCGGATGGCGCCCGCGGTGTAGTAGCTGTTGCCCCCCGCCGTCGCCGGCGATCCCTTCTCGAGGATGATCGTTCGCCGTCCGCGCTCGGCGGCGGCGTGGGCGGCGCTGAAGCCGGCATTGCCGCCACCCACCACGACGACGTCGGCCTCGTGCGTGATCACGCGCGAAGGGCGCTCGAAGCGGGACCCGGGGACGGTTCCGG
>JBIOZN010000501.1:0-7501 GCA_044871175.1 Acidimicrobiales bacterium
CCCAGCGAACGGCAATGGGCACGCGAGATCGTCGCGACCCCTGACCCCGTGCGAAAGCTGCGCCTCTACGTCCGCCACGTCCGCGACGTCGCCCCCCGGGTCGTCCGGTTGGTCGACATGCTGCGCGCGACCGCACCCGCGGACCCCGAGGTCGCCGCCTTCCTCGTCCACATGCAGGAAGGCCGCCGCGAGGGCCCGTACGCGCTGTTGGCGCCCCTCGTCGAAGCGGGGCAGCTCCGGCCCGAGCTCACCCTCGCCGCCGCGGCCGACATCACCTACGCCTTGGCCAGCGCCGACACCTTCCGAGCCCTGGTCGACGACCGGAAGTGGTCCTGGGCCCGAGCCGAGACCTGGATCAGCGACCAGCTCCGCCATGCGCTGCTCGACAGCCCCGAGTAGACCCGGCTCGCCCATCGGTCACCACTGTGAGCTTCGGCGGACCGCGTCGACCACGGCTACGTCCGTGGACGCACTGGCCGCTCAAGTCGTGCGGATCGCCAACTCGAGTCCGCCGTCATACGGGAGTGTCGTCGTTGTGAACCCGTTGGCCGGATCGTCGAGGAACTCGAACATCGGTGCGTACTCGACGCGACGCTTGGCCGTGTTGTCGGCGACCAGGACCGCTCCGACTGGCATTCGTGGCGCGACCATTTCCAGCGTTGGGCGGACGAGCGGTATCCAGATGTCGAGCAGGAGGAAGTCGACGGGACCGTCGTCGGGTGCCAGCGTGTCGCGGATGTCGCCTTCCCGCAGGTCGACGATCTCGGCCAGCCCGGCTGCGGTGAAGTGCCGTCGGGCGATGGCGGCCTTGTCGTGCTCCAGCTCGGTGCCGATCACGGTCCCACCGCCGTTGTCGCGCACGGCGGCGCCGAGGTAGAGCGTCGATACCCCGAATGACGTGCCCGCCTCGACGGCTCGTCGTACGCCGTGCGTGCGGCCCAGCAGGTAGCAGAGCTCGGCCTTGTCCTCGTCGAGCGCGACGAACTTGTCGCGCCAGAACTCCCGTCCCGCGGCGCGCTCGTCGTCCTCGCCGACGGTGGAGCGCGCGCCGTGTCCGGCCAGATACGCCGCGGTTGGCGCGTCCTGGGCGTGACTCCTGGCGTGCAGCGTGCGCCGCAGCCCGTTGATGCGGGGATCGTCGCGGATGCTGTTCATCGCCGTGAACCCTAGGGGTGGGCCGATCCGCAACGATGGCCGCGCCGTGCGCGCCGCAACGCGACGCGTCAGGGCAGGAGCTCGCGCGCCCCGCGCCAGATGTCGGTGATCACGGTGCCGGCGGGTTCTGAACGGGCGAGCGCGGCCGACTGCCCAGCCCACGCCTGCATCCGGTCGATGTCGCCGGCCCGCGCGGCGGCGCCGGTCATCGTGCGCGTCAGGCCGCGCTGCACCGGATAGGGCGCGGGCACGGGTGCGTCGGGCTGCGCCGCGGCGCGCGCGTAGGCGTTCGCAATGCTGCGCCCCGGCCGGCCGGTGAACGCGCGCGTCACCATGGTGTTTTCGGGCCGCGTGCGTCCCAGCGCGTCTGCCCACGCCGCCGCGACTCCGGCCTCGGGACAGCGCAGGAACCCGGTCCCGATCTGGACCGCGCTCGCACCCAGCGTCAGCGCCGCCGCTGCGCCCCGCGCATCGCCGATTCCCCCGGTGGCGACCACGGGAAGCCGCACCGCGTCGGCGATCGCAGGAACCAGCGCGACCAGCCCCACGAGCTCGCATTCGGCTCGCGACGCTTCAAACGCCCCGCGGTGCCCTCCAGCCTCGGCGCCTTGCGCCACGATCACGTCCGCGCCCGCGGCCTCGGCCTCCAGCGCTTCGGCGACGGTGGTCGCGATGGCGAACCACGCGATGCCCGACGCCTTCATCCGCTCTACGACCTCGGGCGGGTACACGCCCATGATCGATGACATCACGGGCGGACGCAGCCCGATCATCGCCTCGCACTGCTCGGCAAAGTCGGGGAGGGCGAGGTCGCCGGCGTCGGGCGGCAGCGGCGAACCCCAGCGCTCCAGGAACTGGCCGACGGCCGCTTCTGCGGTCGCGTCCCGCGAGGGCGCGGCGTCAGGGATCCACACGTTGAGCTGGAACGGAGCGTCCACCTCGGCGCGGACAACCCGGGCCCACTCGCGGATCTCGTCCGCCGACATCAGCAACGCGCCACACGCCCCCATCCCGCCGGCGCGCCCTACCGCGATCGACAGCGACGGGGGACACGCGCCCGCCATCGGCGCGAGCAGGATCGGCACCGCCAATCGAAAGCGAGAGCAGAACTGGGCACTCCGCGCGACCGCACCCGACGCCACCACGTCGTCACCATGCCAGTGCCGGTGCGACGGATTCAACCGCGCCGAGCGCCGCTCCCCCGGCGCCGCCGGCAGTCGCCCGACCGGGTCTCAACCACCGGTGAGATGCGCCACGCGAGGCATCACGTCTTCGGCCAGCAAATCCATCGACCGCGGACACGGCTCGGGATGGTCGGCAGAGTCGCAGCCGAACAGCAACAGAGAGCCGAGGCCACCCATCGCGTGGTACACGCGCTCGGTTCCATTCGTCGTCGGCCGGCTGCTCGCCCCGGCGACGGCGAGGGACGTGGAGTGAGGAGGCCCTAGCTCGTGAGCCGGGTCACCGCCGCGATCACTGCTTCGACGTCGTCGGGCTCCGACCCGGCAAACGGATGATCGATGAGATAGAGCCAACCGCCGTCCGGTTGACGTTGGGCCACCTCGGCGGTGACCGCCGAAATTGCCTCCCCACTAACCGCCAACGTCCACTCGTTGCTCAAGAGGGCGAGGTCGCCCACCTCGATAGCGAAGCGGCTGCGTAAGGTCATACGGCCGTTCATCGCCAGCACCGTCGACCACTGTTCGCGGATGGCATCCAGGCCCGTCACCGTCGATCCATCGAGAACGACCATGCTCGAGGCCTCGTTGTACAGGGCCATCAGTCCGTCGAGGTCCTGGTTGTTTACTCCCGCTTCGACGGCAGGATGGATAGCCGAGAGTTCGACCCCGCGGCTCATCGAGTCGCCTCGGTCGGTACTTTCCTGATCCCGTAGGCGGGCACGATCCGCCCGTCACCAGGGCTGAACGAGGGACGCAGAGGCGGTGACAGGTGTACCTGATCCAACATCATGGGCCCTTCCGATTGCCGATTGTTCGGTCGATGGTAGACCCCTTTCGACGGGCCATCCCCGTGAACCGGTTCACCGTCACCCCTCGGCCCTTCTCCGTCCTCCAGCTTCGTGCGGCTCCAGCGGCGCTCGTAGCGTTGGCGGGCTCATGCCCGAGGGCCACACCATCCACCGCCTGGCGCGCCACCAGACACCACTGCTCGCCGGCCAGACGGTGCGAGTGGGCTCGCCCCAGGGCCGGTTCGCAGCCGGCGCCGCCGCCGTCGACGGGCGGCGCCTCGAGCGCATCGAGCCCTACGGCAAACACCTCTTCTACTGGTTCGAGGGTGAGGCGTCCCCGCTGGCGGTGCACGTCCATCTCGGGCTGTACGGCCGCTTCCGCGTCTTCGACCACGACGGCGAACCCCCGGCCCCCGTCGGCGCGGTGCGGATGCGCATGACCGTCGCGGGTGCCACGATCGACTTGTCGGGGCCGAGCGACTGCTCGCTGATGGATCCCGCCCAGCACGACGCCGTCCTCGCCCGCCTCGGTCCCGATCCGATCCGGCGTGCTTCCCGGCCCGAACGCGCCCTGGCCCGGATCCGGCGCTCGGGCGCTCCCGTCGGCACGCTGCTGCTCGACCAGAGCATCATCGCCGGGGTCGGCAACGTGTACCGGGCCGAGGCCCTGTTCGTCAACGGGATCGCGCCGCTCCGGCGGGGGCGTGATCTGGCCGAGGCGGAGGCGGCGGCGCTGTGGACGACCGTCGTTGCCATGTTGCGCCAGGGGGTGCGGGACGGGCGGATCGTCACCGTCGCCGCCGCCGAACTGCGCGACCGGAGCTGGCGGCGGGCTCCCGGTGGCCCCATCGCCTACGTGTACGGGCGCGAGCACTGCCGCCGCTGCGGCAGCCCGGTCGGCACGGTGACGCTCGGCGGCCGCACGTGCTACTTCTGCCCCGTCGACCAGCGCTGACCCGTCCCGTGCATCCATCCCGAAGCGATGGCTGCTGGCGCGGCTTGCGCTATCGGGCGCCTTGCTCACCGACCTCCCGGCTCGGGCCGGAACTCGATCACCAGCCGGCCCCGGGTGCTACCCTTCTCGAGCCGGGCGTGGGCCTCGGCGGCCTGCTCGGGCGGATAGGTGGCCGCCACCCGTAGCGTGACGTCGCCGGCTTCGACCTGCTGGCGCAGGCGTTCGAGCTTGTCCCGTTCGCGGGCGTACTCCCGCACCCACACCATGTGGATGGTGATGTCCCGTTCGGTTTCGCCCACGAACGGGCGCACGGCGGCGACGGCCCCACCGTCGCGTATCGCCGGGAGCACCAGCCGGTGCTGGATGGCACCGTCGGCCACCGCGTCCACGCCCTCGGGAACCACGGCCCGGATCCGCTCGGCGACGTCGTCGCCCCGGCGCACGACGATGTCGGCGCCCAGCCGGCGCACCAGCTCCTCGTCGGCCTCCGAGGCGTCGGCCACCACTTGGAGCCCGTCGGCCTTGGCCAACTGCACGGCGTAGCCGCCGAAGGCGCCGGCCGCGCCCGTCACGGCGATGGTGGCACCCGCCGGCAAGGCCAGCAGGTCGAGTGCCAGGCGGGCCGTGAGGCCGTTCATGGGCAGCGTCGAGGCCTCCACCAGCGTGGCACCCCGGGGCGCGTGGGCGACGGCGTCGGCGGGCAGGACGAGGCTGTCGCTGTAGCCGCCGCGCTGGCCTTTGGGAATCACGATGGCCATGGCCCGATGGCCCACCACCAGATCGGTGTCGGTGCCCGGGCCCACCTCGTCGATGATGCCGGCCACGTCCATGCCGGGCACGTACGGCGGGGGGAGGTCCTTCAGCATCTCGTGGCGGGAGCCGTCGCGCGTGAACGTGTCGGTGGGGTTCACGGTGGCGGCGTGGACGGCGAGGCGGACCTCGCCCGGCCCGGCATGGCCGTCGGGCAGCTCGAACAGCCGCAGTGCCTCTGGGCCGCCGTACTCACCGGGAAGGACGCCGATCACGCGCATACAGAGGTGCTAGCACGTCGCCGCCGGCGCGGACACCGCCGTCAGCCGTCGGCCAGGACCTCGTTCCACGGGCGCACGCTCCACGACCTCACCAACCCATGGGCGACGTAGGGATCGGCGCGAGCGAACGCCTCGGCGGCGTCCCGGTGGTCGCCGGCGAACACCAGCAGCGCCCGGTCGTACGGGTCGGCCAGCGCGCCCGCCAGCTGCAGCTCGCCCCGCTCGTGGGCGGCGCGCACCAGGGCGAGGTGGTCGGGCCGGAACTCCGGGCGCCGATCGAGGTAGTCGTCGGCCAGGTCGTAGATCAGCACCCACCGCATGGCCGGAGTCTGGCTCAGCCGGGCAACGGCGTGCGATCGAGCAACCAGTCGACGGGCGCCTTGTCCACGACGAACCCGAGGGCGATGGCCGCCCAGCGGGGCAGCGACCCCCGGTCGGCGCCGTCGTCGATGGCCCGGTGGGCGCCCGCCCGCAGAGCGTCCTCGGCCGTCTCCTTGTCCCAGGTCACGTCGCTCATCCCGCCCTCGGGGTCGAAGGACAGCACGAGCCGCTCGCGTGTCGTGTGCAGCTCGCACGCCGCACCGTTGATGGCGCCCAGCCCTATGCGCTGCAGGGCCGGGTCGACCCCGTCGCCGGGATACGGCGTGGGGTCGGAGGTGCAGGGGTCGGCGGGCCGGTACACACCGAAGGCTCGGGCTCCGGCGGCGAGCTCGCCGGCCACCAGGGCCGTGCTGGCCACGGCGATGACGACGAGCGCCAGCGCCGGCGCCAAGGTCGTGGGCGCGACGAGCGCCAGCGCCGGCGCCCGGGTCGTGGGCGCGACGAGCGCCAGAGCCGGCGCCCGGGTCGTGGGCGCCCGAGCGCCCGGCGAGCGCCGGGCCACGGCGATCAGGCCCGGGATGATCACGAGCACGCCGAGCCCGGCGGCGATGAGGAACGACGAGCGAAAGCCGCGGGTGAGGGCGCCGCCCACCGACGTGGCCAGGTCGTCCTGCACCCGTTGCAGGCCGGCATCGTCGTCGGCGCCCCGGGCGGCGAAGACGGCGTCGAGGTCGGGCCGCTGGCCGGCGGGCGCCTCGACGATGGCGTTGCGGAGGTCCCAGGCCAGCGGGATCTTGTCGCTGAGGGGCAGGCGGGCGTCGAGCATGGTGGTCACGCCGCGAAGGGCGGCGTCGTCGGCGCCCCGCTCCAGGCTTCCGGCCAGAATCGGTGCGACCAGGGCGAGACCGAGCACCAACCCGGCGTGGCGTGCCGTGCTGGTGAGCAGGGCCGCTCTGAGGAGACGCCCGTCCCGCCCCAGCACGTGGGGGTCGAGGGCGTCGACCACCAGGCCGAAACCGGCGCCACACGCGGCCAGGGCGGCGGCCAGCCAGCCGGCGGCGACCGCGGGCAGGAGGGCCAGGGCCACCAGCCCGGCGGTGAGGGCGACCACGCCGCCGGCCAGGCGGGCGACGGCCGCCAGCCGGTGGGTGAGCGGGCGCACGGCCAGGGCGGCCAGGGGCAGGGTGCTGACGACGGCGGCGCCGGCGAGGGGCTCGTACCGCCACACCTCGACGACCAGGAGGACGGCCAGGAACAGCGCGCCCACGGACGCAGCGAAGAGCAAGAGGAAGGCGAAGTTGCCGGCTCCGGCGCCCGAGCGGACCCGGGGCCCCTGGACGGGCCGGGCCTGCCGGGCCGTCGGGCTGAGGGCCACCGTGAGGGCGGCCGCCGCCACGGGCGCCTGCAGGAAGAAGATGGCCCGCCAGTCGAGCAGCTGGGTGAGCAGGCCGCCCAGGGCCGGCCCGAAGGCGGCCCCGACCGTGCCCGCCGCCGTCCACACGGTGCGGGCGGTGGCAGGCGCGCCCCGGAGGGCGGCGAGCACGGGGAGCGAGCCGGCCAGCAGCAGGGCGGCGCCCGCGCCCTGCACGACGCGGGCGGCCAGGAGCGCGCCGGTGGCGGGAGCGAGGGCGGCGGCCAGGGAGGCGGCGGCGAACAGGGCGACGCCGACGACGGTGACCGCCAGCGGGCGCAGCCGGCGGTGGAGCGGGATCAGCACCAGCCCGACGGCGGCAACGGCCACGGCGTAGGCGGTGATCACCCACGAGACGCCGACGATGGTGGTGTCGAACTCGGCGTAGATGGCGGGCAGGCCGAGCACCACCACCGACGCGTCGGCGAAGGCGAGGGCCACGGCGACGGCGAGCACCCAGCTCAGCGCCCGGGCGCCCCGGCCCGGCCCGGCCGCCACTGCGGCGGGCGGGCTGGGGGCGGGCCACGGCGGCAACGGCAAGGTCGGGGGCGCAGCGATCACGGCAGGCGAGAGGATATGGACGGCGCCGCGTCAAGCGGCGGCGGCAGCACGGGCTCGAAGCCCCGGCACCGACGTGCCCCCACGTCTCGGCGCGAATT
>JBIOZN010000502.1:0-12577 GCA_044871175.1 Acidimicrobiales bacterium
CGGCGTTCTGGCAGAAGTCTGCGTCGTCTGACCAGGGCCGTGAGGAAAGACTTCTGCCAGAACGGTGGCGTCAGCCGCCGAGGTGCAGGATCGCCCGCGTGTAGCCCGCCACCAGCCCGGCGCGCTGGTAGCCGAGGTGGGTGCTCGAGCCGAAGCCGGCGGCACCGGCGGCCACATCACAGCCCAGGTCGGCGGCCAGGCGCAGCCGCTCGCCGAGGAGGGCCGGGCCGACCCCCCGGCCCCGCTGGGCCAGCAGCGTGGACGTGTCGGCGAGCAGGGCCACGCCGCCGTGGGCGTAGAGCAGGGCGGCCCCGGCGGCCTCGCCCTGCACCCGGGCGAGCAGCGGGAACATGCCGGAGTGCTGGTGCCAGCGGGCTACGTCGGCGGCCGCCTCGGCCTGCTCGTCGCCCTCGACGACGAGGTGGTGGCCCTCGGCCCGCGTGGCCCCGAAGGCCCCGATCGTGTCGCCGTCCACCGGCTCCACCGTCACCTCGGGCGCCCCCGCCCCCTCGGGGGTGGCGGGCACGCCGACGGCCACCTGGGCGAGGGCGACCGGCCAGGCGCCCTCGGCGGCGAGGGCGTCGAGCAGGGTGTCGGCGCCCTCGGCCGGTGTCACCTCGAACCAGGGCCAGATGCCCCGGCGGCGGTACCACGACACCACCGGCGCGATGGCGGACGCATCGTCGGTTGTGAGGCCCACCACCCGGTTCAGTACGGGGTCGTCGGGCCGGGCGGCGCTGGCGCCGGCCACGAAGGACGCGCCGTCGTACAGCTCCACCCGGCGCGGGTTGCCCTCCCGGGCGGCGATGCCCTCGAGGCGCAGGCGGTGGAAACGGGCGGCGGCCGCCTCGATCCGGCGGACCAGGGCGGTGTCGAGGAGCGGCGGGGCCGAGGTCGAGGCGAGCGTGGCGGCACGGTAGCCCGGGGTGCCTCGCACCTCGTGCCTCGCGTTGTCCCTGCTCGGCGGCGGCCAGTACGGTTGCCCGCCGGGCATGGAGCACGTGATCCACCTCCGATCCGCGGTGACGCTCCTCGGCCGCTTCCCCGCTCTGGCCGGCGCCGACCTCGACGTCGAGCGCGGCGAGATCGTGGCGCTGGCCGGGCCCAACGGCGCCGGCAAGTCCACGTTGCTCAAGGTGTGCGCCGGCCTGCTTCCCGTCACGGAGGGTGAGGCGGTGGTGCTCGGCTACGACCTTCGGGCCGACCGCCGGGCCGTGCGCGCCCGGGTCGGGCTGCTGGGCCACGTCAACGGCCTGTACGACGACCTCACGGCCGCCGAGAACGTGCGCTTCTGGGCCCGCGCCGCAGGGGCGGCCGACGCCGAGGCCGACGCCGCCCTCACCCACCTCGGTCTGGCCGGACGGCTGGCGGCGACACCGGCGGCGCGGCTGTCGGCCGGCCAGCGCCGGCGCACCGCCCTGGCCGCCCTGGCCGCCCGGCGCCCCGAGCTGTGGTTGCTGGACGAGCCCCATGCCGGCCTCGACGCCGAGGGCCGCGACCGGCTCGACGCCCTGCTGCGGGCGGCCGTCGCCGCCGGCGCCACCGTCGTCGTGGCGTCCCACGAACGGGAGCGGGCCGCTCCGCTGGTCGATCGCACAGTTGTGCTTAGCGGAGGGCGCACCGTCGCCGTCAGCGACGACCCCCGGCCGGCCCGGTCTGCACCGTCGGCGGGCACATATCCCGCCGAAGGTGCAACCCGAGGGCGCGACGACCTGGCGCGGGCGCCGGCGCCGACGCCGACGCCGACGCCCGCGGCGATCGAGGCGCCGTGCTGAGGGCCGCCCGGCTGGTGGCGGGCAAGGACCTGCGCATCGAGCGGCGCGGCCGGGTGGGTGTCAACCAGGTCCTGCCCTTCGCCCTGCTCGTGCTCGTGCTGTTCGCGTTCGCCCTCGACCCCGACCGCACCGCCCTGGCCGTGGCCACCCCCGGCCTCTACTGGGCGGCGGTGCTGTTCAGCCTCGTGCTCGCCGTGCAGCGCTCGGTGGCGGTGGAGACGGCCGACGGCGCCATAGAGGCGCTGCGAGCCAGCGGGCTCGACCCGGCGGGCGTGTTCCTCGGCAAGGCGGCGGCTCTGGGCGCCCAGCTCCTCGCCCTGGAGGCCGCGCTGGGCATCGGCGTGGTCGTGCTCTACGGGGCCGAGGTGCGCGCCGCCGGCATCGTGCTGGGCGTCGTCACCTGCGTCGTGGCCACGACCGGGCTGGCCGCCGCCGGCACCGTCTACGGGGCGCTGGCCGCCGGCACACGCGTCCGGGAGACGCTGCTCCCGCTCCTGCTGCTCCCCATCGCCGCCCCTGTGCTGATCGGCGCCACCCGCGCGTTCGAATCCGCCCTGGCCGGTACCGGTCTGGGCGCCGGCACGGCCGAGGGCTGGCCCTGGGTCGGCCTGCTGGCCGTGTTCGCCCTCGCCTACCTGGCCGCCGGCCTGCTCGCCTTCGGCCCCCTCCTGGAGGACGCATGACGCCGACGCTGCCCGTCGGAGGCCGGCTCGCCGCCCCCACGACCGCCAGCCCCACGACGGGCACCCGGGCCACCCGCCTGCTGGGCACGGCCACCCTCACCGCCCTGGGCCTCGTGGCCGTGCTCGGGCTGGTGTTCACGCCGGCGGCCGAGCAGTTCGGCCAGTCGGTGCGGCTGCTCTACATCCACGCCCCCACGGCCTGGGTCGCCTACCTGGCCTTCGGCGTCACGGCCGTGGGCAGCGCGCTCTACCTGTGGCGTCGCACCCGGTCGCCGGCTTGGGACCGGCTGGCCGGCGCCTCCGCCGAGGTCGGTGTCGTGTTCACCGCCGCCTGCCTGGCCACGGGGATGATCTGGGGCCAGCTCACCTGGGGCGACTGGTGGGTGTGGGACGCCCGGCTCACCACGACGGCGCTGCTGTTCATCCTGTTCCTCGGCTACCTCGCCATCCGCCGGCTCGACGCGCCCCCCGAGGTGCGCGCCCGCCGCGCGGCCATCGCCGGACTGGTGGCCGCGGTCGACATCCCGATCGTCCACCAGAGCGTCACCTGGTGGCGCACCCAGCACCAGGACGCCACGGTGCTGCGGCGCGACCTCGACCCCCAGATCGACGGGACCATGCTGTTCACGCTCATGCTGGGGTTCGCCGCCTTCACCCTGGCCTACGTGTGGCTGGTGATGCACCGCAACCGGGTGGCCATGCTCGAGGATCTGCTCGAAGGTCGGGCCCTGGACGAGGCCATCGCCGCCCGTCACGCCGAGGGCGCGCCCCAGGGCGCGGCCGAGGGCGCCCGATGAACAACTGGGCCATGATCCTGCTCGGCTGGGTGCTGGTGGCGCTGTTCCTGGCCGCCTACACCGCCCGCGTCGTCGTGCGCGGCCGGGCCCTCGCCCGCCAGGTGAGCGACGCCGACAAGCCGTGGACGTGAGGCCGTGAGCGAGCGCAGCGAGCTCGAGCGACGCGGCGAGCACCTCGACGACGGGGTCGACGCCGCGCCGCTGGACCTGACGCCCCGCTCGGCCGGCCGCGCCGCCGGCACCGGCGGCGGGAAGCGCCGCCACAACCTCGGCGTGGGCGTCGTCCTGGCCGTGCTGCTGGCGGCGGCCGCCTTCGTGGTGTTCAAGGGCCTGTCCCAGGCCAGCGTCTACTTCTGCAACGCCGACGAGGTCGGCGTGCGCGACGCCTGTCGCGGCAGTGCCCGCTTCCGCCTGCAAGGCACGGTCGACGCCGGCAGCGTGCGACGCGACGACGGCCGCATCACCGAGTTCACCGTGTCCTACGGCGGCGCCACCGTGCCCGTGCGCTACCAGGGCGCCGAGCCCACCGACATGTTCCAGGAGGGCATCCCCGTCGTGGTGGAGGGCCGGCTGGCCCACGCCGACGACCCCACCGACACGACCTTTGCCGGCGACCGCATCCTCGTGAAGCACTCCGAGCAGTACCGGGCCGAGAACCCCGACCGGGTGCCCGAGGGCGCCCCGTGAATCGGGCCCTCGGACTGGCCGGCATCGCCCTCGGGCTGGGTGGCTCGGTGCTGGGCGCCCTGGCGCTGGTGAGCGCCCTCGTGCGCCACCGCCCCCGGCTCGCCCGCCAGGCGGCGCTGTACATCCCGATCGTGGCCGGCGGCGCCGTGCTCGCCGTCGCGGCGATGGAACGGGCCCTGCTCACCCACGACTTCTCCCTCGCCTACGTGGGCCAGGTGTCCAGCCGGTCGCTGCCCACGCTATTCAACGTGGCCGCCCTGTGGGCCAGCCTCGAGGGCTCGATCCTGCTGTGGGCGCTGGTGCTGTCGGGCTACCTCGCCCTCGTCGGCTGGCACTTCCGCCACCGCCTCGACGACCGGTTGGTCGGCTGGGCGCTGGTGACCTTGTTCGCCATCTCCGCCTTCTTCTTCGCCCTCATGGCCGGGCCCGCCAACCCCTTCCGGCCGGTGGCCGGCGCCGCCCCGCCCGACGGCGCCGGGGGCAACCCGCTGCTGCAGAACCACGTGCTCATGGCGTTCCACCCGCCCGTGCTCTACCTGGGCTACGTCGGCTTCAGCGTGCCGTTCGCCTTCGCCGTGGCCGCCCTGGTCACGGGGCGGGTGGGGGAGGGCTGGCTGCTCGAGACCCGGCGCTGGACGCTGGTGGCGTGGGGGTTCCTCACCACGGGCATCGTCCTGGGCGCGTGGTGGAGCTACGAGGTGCTCGGGTGGGGCGGCTTCTGGGCGTGGGACCCGGTGGAGAACGCCAGCTTCCTGCCGTGGATCACGGGCACCGCCTTCATCCATTCGGTACTCGTGCAAGAGCGCCGGGGGATGCTGCGCGTGTGGAACCTGTCGCTGGTGGCGGCCACGTTCAGCCTCACCATCCTGGGCACGTTCCTCACCCGCTCGGGCGTGATCGACTCGGTGCACTCCTTCACCGAGTCGGGCATCGGGCCGTGGCTGCTCGCGTTCTTCGCCGTCGTGGTGGCGGTGTCGGTCGGGCTGATCGGTTGGCGGGGCGACCGCTTGCGCTCGCCGGGGTCGATCGACTCGCCGCTGTCGCGAGAAGCCGCCTTCCTGGCCAACAACGTCCTGTTCGCCGTGTTCGCCTTCGTGGTCCTGCTCGGCACCGTGTTCCCGCTGGTGGTGGAGGCCGTCCGGGGCGAGCGCCTGACGGTCGGCCGCCCGTTCTTTGACACCATGACGATGCCCCTGGGCCTCGCCCTGCTCACGCTGATGGGGGTGGCCCCGGTGCTGCCGTGGCGCAAGGCGTCGGGCGAGCTGCTCAGCCGGCGCCTGCTGTGGCCGGCGTGGGTGGGCGCCGGCACGCTCGTGATCGCCCTGGCCGGCGGGGCCCGGGGGTTCGCCCCGCTGCTCGCCTTCTTCCTGGGCGGGTTCGCCGCCGGCTCGGCCCTGCGCCAGCTGGTGCTGGCCACGCGCCGCCAGGGTTGGCGGGGGCTGGTGGGGCGGGCCAACGGGGGGATGGTCGTGCACCTCGGCGTCATCGTGATCGCCGTCGCCTTCGCCGCCGCGTCGAGCTACAGCCGCACCGACGAGCGGTCGGTCACGCCGGGCACGTCGTGGACGTTCTCGGGTCACACGTTCACCTACGAGGGCGTCACCACCACCGACGAGGGCAACTTCGTCGCCGTCGAGGCGCGGGTACGGGTGGACGGTGGGCACGTGTACGAGCCGGCCCGCCAGCGCTTCAGCAACCAGGGCACGTTCACGTTCGTGCCGTCGGTGCGCACCGGCCTCACTCACGACGTCTACCTGACCCTGGAGCAGGTGCCGGTGGATCCGGCCACCAACGCCCTCGCTCCGGACGCGGCCGCGCGGGTGCGGGTGTTGATCATGCCGCTGGCCCTGTGGCTGTGGGTGGGCGGCGGGATCATGGCCGTCGGCACCGCCCTGGCCGCCTTCCCGGGCCGTCCGGGCCGGCGCCGCCGTCCCACCGATCCGGTATCGGCGCCGTTGCCCGAGCAGATCGTCGGCGAGGAACGCGAGCTGATGGCGGCGGGAAGTGGGTGACGACGGGGCCCCCCAGGGCACGCTCGTGAGCACGTTCGAGCCGGACGACGGCGCTTCGCCGCCGCCGGGTCGGCGGCGGGTGCCGGTGGCGCCGTTCGTGGCCCTGGCCGTGGCCCTGGTGCTCGGCGCCCTGGTGGTGGTGTTCGCCCGCAGCCGGGACGCCGCCGACGTGCAGGCCACCAGCCCCGTCGTCGGCCAACCGGCGCCCCTCCTGGCCGGCGACACCGTGGACGGCGGGCACTACGAGCTGGCCGGCCGCCGGGGCCGGTGGGTCGTCGTCAACTTCATGGCGTCGTGGTGCGCGCCCTGTCGGGCGGAGCAGCCCGAGCTGGTGTCGTTCGCGGTGCGCCACGCCGCCGCCGGCGACGCCGAGGTGGTGGCCGTGGTGGTGCAGGACCAGCCCGACCAGGTGCGGGCGTTCTTCGCGAAGTACGGCGGCGAGTGGCCGGCCGTGCTCGACCCCGCCGGCAAGGCCTACGTCGGGTTCGGGGTCGTGAAGGTCCCCGAGACCTATTTGGTCGACCCCGACGGGATCGTGGTGGCCAAGGTCAACGGGAGCGTGAGCGCCGACGGCCTCGACGCCCTGGTGGCGGCGGCCAACGCGCAACGGAGGGGCGGATGAGCGCCCGGACCCGTGCGTGGGCGTGGCTGACCGTTGCCGTCGTCGTGGCCGCCGGGCTCACTGTCGGCGTCGTGCAGGGGCGGGCGCCGCGCAGCGAGCAGGACCGGATCGACGCCATCGCCAAGACCATCAAGTGTCCGGTGTGCACCAGTGAGAGCGTGTACGAGAGCCGGTCGGGGTCGGCTGAGGACATCCGCCGCGAGATCGCCGACCAGGTGGCCGCCGGCCGCTCGGCCGACGAGGTGCGCGCCGCCGTCGCCGCCCGCTACGGCGACGGGATCCTGCTCAAGCCGCCCTCGGGCGGGTTGGGCGGCCTCGTGTGGGTGCTGCCGGTTGTCGGCCTGGTGCTGGCCGCCGCCGGGCTGGTGGCCGCCTTTCGCCGGTGGCGAAACGCCGGTGCCGGCCTGGGCCCGGCCACCGCCGAGGACGAAGCCCTGGTGGCCCAGGCGCGGTCCGCCCGCGAGGTGGGTTCGTCGTCGTGAGCACGGCGGTCGACCCCGACGAACTGGCCCGCCTGGAGGAGGAGCGGGCGTTCCTGCTCCGGTCGCTGGACGACCTCGAACGCGAATACGCCGCCGGCGACCTCGACGAACTCGACTACCGGACGCTGCGCGACGGCTATACCGCCCGGGCGGCCGTGGTCCTGCGGGCCATCGACGCCGGCCGGGCGGCGCCGGCGGTCGCCGCGTCCGAGGGTGGCCGGCGGCCGCGCTGGGTGCGGGTCGTGGCCGCCGTCGCCGTCGCCGGCCTCCTGGCCGGGGTGGCGGGCGCGTTCGTGGCTCGCTCGGCCGGCCAGCGCCTGCCCGGCGGCACCCTCACCGGCGGCAACGACGCCGAGACGGTGAACGCCGACCTGGCGCGGGGGCGCTCGTTGTTCGGTCAGGGGCAGCTGCTCGACGCCGTGAAGGCGTTCGACGCCGCCCTCGACCTCGACCCCGACAACGCCGAGGCCCTCACCTACCGGGGCTGGCTGCTGTTCCTCGTGGGGGCCAGCAGCAACCCGCCCCAGGCCCAGCTGGTGGCCACCGGCGAGGCGTCCATCGACCGGGCCATCGCCGCCTCGCCCACGTACGGCGACGCCCAGTGCTTCAAGGCCGTCATTCGCTTCCGGGGCTTCGGCGACGCCGCCGGGGCCGCAGGGCCCATCGCCGCCTGTACCGCCTCCAACCCGCCGCCCGAGGTGCGCGCCCAGGTCGAGGGTCTCCAGGCCGAGGTCGCCGCCGCTACCTCGACCACCGCGGCGCCCTGACCATGTCTCGGCGCGATCGGCGCCATATATGGCGGAAATCGCGCCGAGACGCGAGGCGTGCGCGGGCGAGACCGGAGGCGTGGGTGCTCTGGCGGGGGCCGTGGCCCGGCCGGATCGCCCTTTCGGACTACCGTCTGGGGCCATGAGCAACGATCCCGGCTCCCCGTCGACGGGTGGCTTGAGCGACGTCCCGCCCCCGCCGCCGGGTTACGGCGGCTCCGCCAGCGCGCCCGCCGGCGTCTCCTCCTCGGCCATGCCGCCACCACCACCGGCGTACGACACGGCGCCCGCCTTGCCCACCAGCGCCGCGGGCCTGCCACCCTTCCCCTCCGGCGTCGCCCTCTCCACCAAGGGAAGGCGGTTCTGGGCCTACCTGCTCGACATCCTGCTCCTCATCGTGACCCTGGTCATCGGCTGGATCATCTGGGACATCATCCTGTGGGGCCGGGGGCAGAGTCCCGCCAAGCAGATCCTCAAGATGCAGGTGGTGCGGGCCGATTCGGGGGCGGCGGCCTCGTGGAGCGAGATGCTCATGCGGGAGCTGGTGGGCAAGTTCCTGCTCTCGGCCATCCCCTTCTACACGCTCGTGAGCGCCATCTTCGTGCTCGTCGACGATCGCAACCAGGCACTGTGGGACAAGCTGGCCAGCACCCTGGTGGTCGACGACCCTTCCGGCTCACTTCGCGTGGCCCGGTAGAACCACGATGAGCGACCCGTCCGTCCCGCCCCCGCCCTCCTCTGAGCCCGGCAACGTTCCCCCGCCTCCGCCGCCGCCCTCGTTCCCGCCCGCCCCGCCGCCGCCGATGGCCCCGCCGGCGTTCGGCGCGGCACCCTCCGGGCAGGTGCCGCCCGATCTCAGCGGCGTCTACTACAACAAGGGCCTCAACGTCCTGCTGTTCATCGTCACCTGCGGGATCTGGGGCGCGGTGTGGGCGTACCGCACCCACGGCGACCTCAAGCGCTACAACGGCGACGGCATCGGCGAGGTGGCGGGCCTGCTCCTCGGGCTGTTCGTCAGCGTGGTGATCATGTTCACGGTGCCCAACGAGACCCAGAAGATGTACGAGCGCGAGGGGCGCCAGTCACCGGTGAGCACGCTGTGGGGCCTGTGGTTCCTGTTGCCGATCGTCGGCGAGTTCATCTGGTACTTCAAGGTGCAGGACGCCCTCAACGACTTCTGGCTGAGCAAGGGCTCGCGGCCGGCGTGATCACGAGCCCGGCGGGTGCGGCCGGGCCGACGTGATGCGATCGCCGTGGCGCACCAGCTCCCAGCGCGCGCCCTTGCGCCAGTCGGGCTCGCCGTCGATGGCCATGCCCCTCCGCACCAGGGCGTTGACCACGTCGGGCACCAGGTCGCCGTGCGTGCACAGCACGCTGCCGTCGGGCAGCTCGGCCAGCAGCTCGAGCACCGGCTCGTAGGGCTCGCCTTCGGCCAGCGCGTCGAGGGCCTCCACGGGGCGGTCGTGGCTGGCGGCCAGCGGCTCCACCGTCTGCCGGCAGCGCACGTACGGGCTCGACAGGACTCGCGCCACGGGTTGATCGGCCAGGGTCTTGGCCAGCCCGTCGGCCTGCTCCCATCCCTTCACGGTGAGCGGCCGCTCCCGATCGTCGCCCTCCCAGTGCTGGCGGCTGCCCGCTTTGGCGTGGCGGACGAGGTGGAGCGGCATGCCGGCGGATCGTATTCCCCGCCCGTCTGCCGCCGGGGCCGAATCCGGTTTGCACCGTTGGGGCCCACTATTGGCCTTCAGGGTGCAAACCGGGTCAGAAGCGGGTGACGCAGATGGTGTCGCCGCGGGGGCGGGAGCGGTCGTGCTCGGGGCTGGTGTCGCCGTAGAGGGCCGCCAGCATCCCCTTCACCATGCCCCGGTCGACGGCGCAGATCACCGGGTGCTCGATGGCCGCCGCGCCGAACGGGCAGTGCTCGTTGATGATCTGCAGCCGTGTGCCCTGCTTCTCGGTGTGGGCGGCGAAGCCGTGGGCGGTGAGGGCGTCGGCCACGGCGTGCAGGGCGACGCGGAACGAGCGCTGAGCGCCGTCGGCGGCCATGCCCGCGGCCATGGCCCGCCCGTACTCGGCGCCGACCTCCTCGGCCATCGCCTCGGCCTGCTCGGAGGGCAGCATGGCCAGGGCCCGCCCGAGCAGCGTGAGCACGAGGTCGTCAGTGCGCACCGAGACGTCGAGCGACACCTGCTCGCCCACGCCCTGGTAGCGCTTCGAGGGCCGTCCGGCCCCGGTCTGGCCGGCGCGAGCGGCCACCACCTCCAGGTAGCCGCCGGCGGCCAGCTTGTCGAGGTGGTGGCGGGCCACGTTGGGGTGCAGGCCGAAGCGCTCGGCCACCTGGGTGGCGGTGACGCCGCCGTCCTGGCCGTGGGCATAGAGGTAGATCTCACGCCGCGTGGGGTCGCCGAAGGCGGCCGTGATGGCGGTGACGGCGGCCGAGAACTCGCGAGGCGACAGCGGCGCCGGGCCGGCGGAGGCGTCGGCCCGGTCCCCCGAGCGTGTCGTCGCGACCACGCCGGTATTCTACCTACGCCGATAGTGGTAATCCCCGGAAGGCCGTGCATGCCCCCCACGCCCGAGCTCGTCGTCGACGCCCTACGCCCCGTGCAGGACCCCGAGTTGCACCGTTCCATCGTCGATCTCGACATGGTGCGCGACGTCGACGTGGCCCACGACGGTGCCGTGCGCATCCAGGTCGCCCTCACCGTGGCCGGGTGCCCGCTGCGCAGCGAGATCGACCGGCGCGTCCGCGACGCGGTGGCGCCGCTCGAGGGCGCCGGCACGGTGCAGGTCGACTTCACGGTGATGACCGACGACGAGCGCGCCGCCCTGCGCCAGCGCCTCCACGGCGATCCCGCCGCCACCGCCGGCACCCACGCCGGCCACGGGCACGCCGAGGGCCGGGCCATCCCCTTCGCCCAGCAGGGGTCGCGCACCCGCCCGCTGCTCGTCGCCTCGGGCAAGGGCGGGGTGGGCAAGAGCTCGGTCACCACCAACCTGGCCGTCGCCCTGGCCCAGCGGGGCCATTCCGTCGGCGTGCTCGACGCCGACGTGTGGGGCTTCTCGATCCCCCGCATGCTCGGGGCCGACCGCGACCCCGTGGTGGTCGACCAGATGATCCTGCCGCCCGAAGCATGGGGCGTGCGGTGCATCTCGATGGGCTACTTCGCCCGGGAAGACCAGCCCGTCATCTGGCGGGGGCCGATGATGCACAAGGCGCTCGAGCAGTTCCTCACCGATATCTACGGGGACGACCCCGACTACCTGCTCATCGACCTGCCGCCGGGCACGGGCGACATCGCGCTGTCCCTGGCCCAGTTCGTGCCCAAGGCGGAGATGTACGTGGTCACCACCCCTCAGCCGGCCGCCCAGAAGGTGGCCCAGCGGGCCGGGTTCATGGCCGGCAAGGTGAACCTCGACCTGAAGGGCGTCATCGAGAACATGAGCTGGTTCACCGGTGACGACGGTAAGCGCTACGGGCTGTTCGGCGCCGGCGGCGGCGCCGAGCTGGCCGAGACCCTCGACGTGCCCCTGCTGGCGCAACTGCCGCGGGTGCCGGCGCAGCGCGTGGGCGCCGACACCGGCCGGCCCATCGTGGCCACCGAGCCCGACAGCGAAGTGGCCCAGGCGTTCCACGCCCTCGCCGCTCGCGTGGAGGCGCTGGCCCCGCGCCGCGTCTACAACCCCGCCCTCCGCATCCTGTAACCACCCCCTTTCGTAGGAGCCTGTCGTGGACGTGCGCATCGGTGTCACCCAATCGCCTCGCGAGCTGAGCCTGGAGGTCGCCGACGACAGCGACCGCGAACTGCTGAAGCGCACCATCGCCGCCGCCCTCGGCGGCGAGAGTCCGGTGCTCACCCTGGTCGACCGGCGGGGGCGGGAGGTCATGGTGGCGGCGGCCAAGCTCGCCTACGTCGAGCTGGGCACCGCCGATGCCAGCGGGCGCATCGGCTTCGGCCGGTGACCGTCTGACCGTGGGACGACCGCTGCTCGAGCGCGAGCTCGTCTTCGTCACGGGCAAGGGCGGCGTCGGCAAGACCACCGCCGCGGCCGCCCTCGGCCTCCTCGCCGCCGCCCGGGGCCGGCGCGCCCTCGTGTGCGAGGTCGACGCCAAGGGCTCGCTGGCGGGTGCCTACGAGTGCGGCACCCTCGGCTTCCAGCCCCGCTCGGTCGAGCCCGGTCTGTGGGCCATGACCATGGACACCGAGCAATCACTTCGCGAGTACTTGCATCTGCAACTGCGGCTCCCGCTGGTGGCGCGGATCGGGCCGCTCGCCCGCACCCTCGACTTCGTCGCCAGCGCCGCGCCCGGCGTGAAGGAGATCCTCACCGTCGGCAAGCTCTGCTACGAGGTCCGTGAGCGTAACTACGACATCGTGATCGTCGACGCGCCCGCCAGTGGCCCCGTCATCGGCCAGCTGGCGGCGCCCCGCACCATCAACGAGCTGGTGCACGTGGGCATGGTGCAAGAGCAGACCACGTGGATGCGAGAGATCATGGGCAATCCCGACCGCACGGGCGTGGCCATCGTGGTGACGCCCGAGGAGATGCCGGTGAACGAGACGATCGAGCTGGCCGGCCGTCTCCGCACCGACACCGACGTCGACCTGGCCGCCGTCGTCGTCAACCGGGTGCTGCCCGAGCTGTTCGGGCGGGGCGAGGAGGAGATCTTCACCGCGCTCCGCGAGGACGGGGTCCGCGCCCAGCTCGCCGACGCGGTGGGCGGCCCGGTCGACGACGTGCTCGAAGCGG
>JBIOZN010000503.1:0-3666 GCA_044871175.1 Acidimicrobiales bacterium
GCCACATGTGGCGGGATTCGCGCCCAGACGTCGTCACGGGTCGATCAGGACGCCGGGGTTGAGAAGGCCGCCGGGGTCGACGGCCCGCTTGGCCGCGGCGAGGGCGTCGGCGAACAGGGCGGGCCGCTGGCGGTCGTACTGGGGGCGGTGCATGCGGCCGACGGCGTGGTGGTGGGTGATGGTGCCGCCCGCCGCCAACACCGCCTCCGACGCGGCCGCCTTGATATCGGCCCACATCGAGATCTCCGAGCCCTGCCGGCCTCGGCCCGACCAGGTGTAGTACGGCGCCGGCCCGTCGGGGTACACGTGGGTGAACCGGCACGACAGCAGGGGCTCGTGGCCGAACACCTTCCGCAGGGCGGCCGTCACGCGCTCGCGCACGGCCGCGTCGAACTCGGGCCACCGGTCCCACGTGACGGCCGTCTCGAACGTGTCGGCCACCAGCCCCAGGCTGGTCTCGACCCCGTTCCCGACGCCGATGAAGGCGTCCCGCCAGGCGCCCACGGCACCGGCCCTCCCGGTCGGCTCGCCCCGGCCGTCGTCCACCTTGACGGCGGCGTCGTCGATCCGGCCGCCGCCCGCCCGGGCGATGTCCACGGCGTCGGCGATGGCGTGGCGCTGGCTCAGCTCGGCCGACTCGAAGCCGATGATCACGAGCGCCTCGGTGCCGTCCAGGGCGGCCGCCCGGTGGGCCTCGGCGGGGTCGAGGATCCGCAGGTTGGCGGGCCACAGCTTGGCCTGCACGATCTGGCGCACGGCCTCGTAGCCCGCCGACCAGGTGGGGAACGTGACGCCGGCCGTGGCCCGGAACACCGGGCGGCGCTGCACCCGCATCCAGGCCGCCGTGATGATCCCGAGAATGCCTTCGCTGCCGATCACCATCCGGTCGGGCGACGGGCCCGCCCCCGAACCGGGGAGCCGCCGCGACTCCCACCAGCCCCGGGGCGTGAGCACCCGCACCGACTCCACGAAGTCATCGATGTGGGTGTGGTTGGTGGCGTAATGACCGCCCGAGCGGGTCGCGATCCACCCGCCCAGGGAGGAGAACCGGAACGACTGGGGGAAGTGGCGCAGCGTGAAGCCGTGGGGGCGGAGCTGGTCCTCCAGCCCCGGTCCGAGGACACCCGCCTGGATGCGGGCGGCCCGCGACACCCCGTCGATCTCCAGCACCCGGTCGAGCCCGTCGGTGGCCACCGTGACGACGGCGTCGGCCTCGGGCGGGTTCACGCCCCACACCACCGAGGACCCGCCGCCGTAGGGCACGACCACGTGGCCGGCGCCCACGCACCAGTCCAGCGTCGCTTCGAGCTCGGCCTCGTCCCGGGGGTGGGCGACGACGTCGGGAGGGTTGGGGAACTCGAGGTTGAAGGCCCGCGTGCGGTCGGTGAAGTGGGCCCCGTGGGCGTGGAAGGCCCGCTCCCAGGGATCGGTGGAGCACCAGGCCGCCACCGCGGCGGGCACGTCGATCCGCGCCGGGCGCAGGTCGGCATCGGCCAGTCGGGGCACGGGCCGGGGCGTGATCGGGACGCCCGCTCGCTCCGACAGCTTCCGCGCCAGGTCGGCCCGCTCGCCTTCGGTGGGCTCCTCGGACTCGAGGCACCAGGCCCAGAACGAACGCCGGGACGGGTTGCCCGCGACCGCCGTCACGGCGCCCCCTGGCCGGCTGCCCCCACGCCTGCCGACCGTAGCCCTCACCTTGCAGCCGGTGTGCAGGCGCCCGCTAGGCGCCGCAGTGATGGTGTCGCCGTGAGCGTTCGGAATATGACCCCGGTCGCGGCCTCCCCCGCCTTCGCCCTCGCCCTCGTCGCCCTCGTGCTCGTGCGCCAGCCGACGTGGGGCGACCGCCTCCTGCTGATCGTGGCCGTCGGCGTGCTAACCCCGGCGGTCGCCCGTGCCGAGCAGCGCCGCCGTTCCCTGCGGGCCGACCTCGAGCGGCTGCGCCACGCCGCCGCCCACGACGCCCTCACCGGCCTGGCCAACCGCACGGCGTTCATGACCGCGCTCCACGCCCATCTCGCCGCCGGGCGGCGGTGCGCGGTCGTCCTGGCCGACCTGGACGGGTTCAAGGCAGTGAACGACACCTACGGACACCTGGTGGGCGACGACCTCCTGGTGGAAGTCGGCCGCCGCCTGGCCGCTCTGGCCCGCCCTGGCGACCTGCCCGCTCGCCTGGCGGGCGACGAGTTCGCCCTGTTGCGCCCGGACACCGACGATGCCGATGCCGCCGCCCTTGCGGGCGCGGCCGCGCTGGCCCTCGACCGGCCCGTGACCGTGGACGGCCGCGTCGTGGCCCTCCGGGCGTCAGTGGGAGCGGCCGTGCGGGCGGCTGATCTCGTGAACGAGCCCGGCCGCGAACTGGTGCGCCGGGCCGACATGGCGATGTACGAGGCCAAGCGCAGCACCACCACCCAGCGCCGGGTCCCTTCGTCGGGCGAGTGCCGCCACCGTCGCGCCAGCGCCACGGGTGCTGCCGCGGCTCGATCCAACCGCAACGCCGTGCTGGGAACCCGTCGGGGGGCCCGTTCGTCGTAGCGGCGTGGCGAGCCGGGTCGACGCGAGCGCGCAGTGAGCGTCGTCTACGCCACGCCGTCCTCGCTGTTGGCCTTCACGGCCGCATCCGGCGACATGGGCGCCCAGCTGACCGGGCCGGTCGGCGACCTGGCCGACGCCCTCGGCCGGTACTTCGCCCGCTGCGACACGAGCTTCTTCGCGGGGCCCGCGGTGTTCCCGAGCGCCGGCGGTCCCGGCCGGGTGCTCGGGCTGCAGGCCGACTACCACCTCCTCGACGTCTTCGTGAATACCGTGGCCCAGGCGTTCGTGGACGCCGACTCGGCTTCGCCGCCCAACTTCCCGCACGGGATCGACGAGGCGGCGCTCGACCGCCTGGTGGCCCCCGCCCGAACGGCGATGCTGGCCTGTCCCGCGCTCTCCTCCGACCCCCTGCCCAACGACCCCGCGCTCTGGGCGCTGTTGACCGCGGGAACGCCCACGGGCGATGCCGGCAACGGGATCTGGGTGAACGGTCCCCGCGGCGGTGGCTTCTACGTCGGGCCCGACGGAGCGCTCTACCCGATCGTGATCCCGAGCATCGACGCCTTCGGCGTGCTCATGAACGGCGACATCGGCGGCCGCGTCGTCCGCGACGGGGGCGGCCTCGATCCCGGGTGGCAGACCGTGGCGGTGAACCAGTCAGTGGAGCCCATCGATTCGATGTCGGCCACCGAGCTGTTCGCCTACCTCACCCTCGGCGGGCTGGACACGGGGACCGATGCATGGCGTCCTCCGGCGGAGCTGGGTGGCTTGGTGACCGACGGGCTCGGCGTGCCTGTCGGCGTGCTCCCCGTCAGCGGCGTGCCCCCCGACCTCGACATCCCCCTCAGCGGCCCGCCGTCGCAACCGCCGGGCACCCGGGCCGGCTCCGGCGAAGGTGTGGTCGAGGGCGTCGGCCACCTGACGGCCGGGTTCGACGCCGCCCTCGAAGCCGACCAGGGGAACTACGCCGTCATCCGCCGGGAGTTCCAGGTCGCGCCCGACGGACGCCGCCGCGTCCTGGTGAACGGCTACCAACTGGTCGACGACCCGGCCGACCCCCACGGCGTCGTGGTGGTTCCCATGTCGATGTACCGGGACGAACAGGGCCAGTGGGCGGGCGAGCCGACGGTGTAC
>JBIOZN010000504.1:0-6144 GCA_044871175.1 Acidimicrobiales bacterium
GTGTCCCAACGCTCGTCGCGACGGGGGCGGCGGCCGGCGGCGGCGGCAGTGGGCGGCGGCGGCAATGGGTGACCGTGAGCCTGCGTCAGCGGGGCTCCTTGGGCAGACCCAGGGCCCGTTCGGCCAGCGTGTTGCGCTGGATCTCGTCGGTGCCCCCAGCGATGCGCAGCCCGGGTGCGCCGCACAGGTAGCGCGACCACACGAACGTGCCCCACTCACCCGAGTCGGCCATCGCTGCCGGCCCGAGCAGGTCACCGGCGAGGTTGGCGACGCGCCGCAACTGCCCGCTGTACAGCAGCTTGCCGATCGACCCCTACGGCCCCGGGGCCCGGCCCCGCTGGGCCGCCGCCGCTTGCCGTAGATGCAGGTAGTGCAGCAGCTTCTCGTGCACCACCACGTCGGCGAACCGGTGGCGCACGACCGGATCACCGGTGCGCCCCAAATGGCGCGCCAGCTCCTGCACGCGAGCAGGCCCGTCCAGGCCCGAGCCCGTACCGCCGGCGACGACGTGGCGCTCGTTCATGAGCGTGGTGAGTACCGCCCGCCACCCCTCACCGGGCTCGCCCACCCGGTTGGCGTCAGGGACGCGCACGTCGTTCAGGAACACCTCGTTGAAATGGGCCTGCCCGTTCATCTGGCGCAGGGGGCGGACCTCGACCCCGGGCGAGTCCATGGGCAGCAGGAACATGGTGAGGCCCTGGTGCTTGGGGACGTCGGGATCCGTACGGGCCAGGAGTTGGCCGACGGAGGCGACGTGGGCATACGAGCTCCACACCTTCTGGCCGTTCACGATCCACTCGTCGCCGTCCCGCACGGCGCGGGTGCGCAGGCCGGCCAGGTCCGAACCCGCCTCGGGTTCGCTCAGCAGCTGGCAGCAGATGACGTCGCCCCGGTGGATGCCGGGCAGGAAGCGCTGCTTCAGATGCTCGGAGCCGTGCGCCAGCACCGCCGGCGACACCATGCCGCGCGCCACCTGGAACAGCGACTGGTCCGGCGTGTCGAACTCCGCCTCGATGCCGGCGAAGCGTTCCTCGAAGGCGGCGTCGAGCGCGGCCCCGCCGTACTGCCGGGGACCGGTGAGCCAGCCGTAGCCGGCATCGAACAGCGTCGCCCGCCACGCCTGCGATCGGGCGCGGTGGGCGTCATCGTCGACCTCCGCGCCGCCCGTCGCCGAGACCTCGTCGGGACCCTCCCCCCACCCTTGCCGGCGCGTTGGGGCGCGCGCCGGGACGTGCTGGGCGAGGAAGGCCCGCGCCTCGGTGGCGAAGGTGTCGAGTTCCTGGGCGATCACAGGGAGCCATAGTGGCCCGGGCCCAGCCCCGCCGGGCAAACCCGCCGCCCCGGGCGGCTACTAGGTTCCCCACGATGGAGGCACTGGCGTGGGGTTACGGCCTGGTCGAGGGCCCGCGGGTCGACGCCGAGGACAATCTCTACTTCTCCGACGTGCACGGGGGCGGGGTGCACCGGCGCCGCCCGGACGGCACGCTCGAGGTCGTGGTGCCCAAGCGTCGCGGCGTGGGCGGCATCGCCTTGCACGCCGACGGCGGCATCATCGTCTCGGGCCGCGACATCTGCCACGTCCGCGATGGCCAGACCCGTGTCGTGTTCGCGCCCGAGGCGCCAGGATTGAACGACCTGATCACCGACCGCCAGGGCCGGGTCATCTGCGGCACCATCCGTTCCGATCCGTTCTCCATGGAGGGCGAACGCATCCCGGGCGAGTGCTGGCGCATCGAGCTCGACGGCCGCGCCACCGAGCTGTACGACGGCGTGTCCCTGACCAACGGCATCGGCTTCTCGCCCGACGCCAGCGTGCTCTATCACTCCGACACCTACGCCCACGGCGTGTGGGCCCACGACGTGGGCGCCGACGGCCGCGTGAGCGGGCGCCGGTTCCTCGTGCAGCGGGAGGACCTGATGCCCGACGGGCTGGCCGTCGACGAGGACGGCACCGTGTGGGTGGCCGACGTCTCGGGCTCGAAGGCGGTGCGGGGCTTCGCCTCCAACGGGGAGGAAGTCGCCCGGATCGCCGTACCGGCGGTGATGGTGACCAGCCTGTGCTTCGGCGGGCCCGACCGCCGCGACCTCTATATCGTCACGGCCGACAACACCGAGAACCCCGACCGCGCGGGCACGATCTTCGCTACACGGGCCGAGGCGCCCGGCTGCGCGGTACCCCTCGCCCGAGTGTGACGAGCGGCGTCAGGGCACGTCGAGGATGTCGCCGGGCGGCCCGGCGCGGTGCGGATGGGGCTGGTGCGGCGGCTGTCGGGGCGGGCCGCCCACCGGCACCGTGCGAGTGAGGAACTCGATGACGGCGGCGGCGAAGACGTCGTTGCGGTCGCCGGCCACCATGTGGGCGGCCCCGGTGACGTTCACGTACTCGGCGTGGGGGCACACGCGCAGGAAGCTCTCGGCCCCCTGTTCGGAGAGGATGTCCGACAGGCCCCCGCGCACGAGCAACGTGGGCAGGGTGAGATGGCGCGCGCACGCCTCCAGGCGGGCCTGGCGCTGTTCGAGGTTGCGCTCCCCGGCGCGGAAGCGGGGGTCCCAGTGCCAGTGGTAACGGCCGTCGTCGCCGAGACGCACGTTCTTGGCCAGACCATCCAGATCGCGCGGCCGCGTGCGGTGCGGTTGGTAGCGAGCGATGGCGTCGGCTACCTCGTCCAACGACGTGAAGCCGTCAGGAGCCTGGTTCATGAACGCCTTGATCTTCTCGACTCCGTCGGGCTCGACCGTGGGGGCGATATCGACGAGCACCAGGGCCGTCGCGTCGACCCGATCCTCGCCCACGGCGACCAGGCTGGTGCCGCCACCCATCGACGCCCCGACGAGCACCGGACGGCCGCCACCCAGGGCGACGATCACCGCCTCCAGGTCCTCGACCATGGTGTCTTGGCCGTACTCGCCGTCGGGCGCCCAGTCGGAGTCGCCGTGGCCGCGAGCGTCGAAGGCGACGGCGTGGTAGCCGGCGTCCCCGAGCGTCTGGCCAGCGCCCTTCCAGGCGTGGCGCGTCTGGCCGCCACCGTGCTGGAGCAGCACGAGGGGGCCCTGGGGATCGCCCCAACTGTCGCCCGCGATGGTGACCCCGCGAGCACCGGGCCAGCGGTGCATCGGTACCGGCGTCGACGGCAGCCGCCGGCCCGCGCTCATCGTCAGGTGGCGCTCAGGCGGGGCGACGAGCGCCGTCGCTCGCCGAACCCGAGGGCGAGCGATCGGTAGTGGCGGTGCGGGACGCGCGCTCGGCGGCCTCCCGGTTCTCCCGCTGGATCTCGGCGTACACCTCCTCGCGATGCACGCTGACGCTGCGCGGCGCGGTGATGCCGAGCCGGACTTGATCGCCGCGGATCTCGAGCACGGTGACCACGATGTCGTTGCCGATGATGATCGACTGGTTGGCGCGCCGGGTGAGGACGAGCATCAGGCCGCCATCGGGGCCCGCACGGGCCAGTCGGCGTCGAGCAGCACGACCTGGCGGCCCAGCCGCGAGCGCCGGTTGAGCACGAGGGGCCCTCGGAGGTTGACGGTGGTGGCGCCGGCCCCGCCGGCGACGAGGCACAGGACGAGGGCATCCTCTTCCCGCTCCAACTCGAGGGCCACTTGATCCTCGAGCGGGAGGACGGGCTCGTAGTCAGGAAAGGCGTCCCAGGGCACCAGCGCGGAAAAGGCGAGGGCGGGATCCTCGACCGACTGCAGCCACAACCGGGGCCCGTCGTCGATGAGCGCCAGGCGGAGCGGGCCGTCGAAGCCCACGAGCCCCTCGGGGAAGGTGAAGACGCGGTCGTCGCCCACCCCGACCGTCCCCCACCGCTCCGATCCCACCAGCACAGAGGGCCACGTTAGCCCCTGCCCACCGAGGCCCCTCGCGCCATGTTGCTCGTCGGGCGGCGGCGGCGACGCCCCCGCATGCGGCATTCCAGACATTCTTGACAGAATCACTCGGGAATCGGGCAGACTGTCGGGAACGCAGCAGCCGTAGAAGGAGAACCAGCCATGCCCGTCCGACTGGGGGACGAAGCCCCCGACTTCACTGCCGAAACCACGCAGGGCGAGATTCGCTTCCACGAGTGGCTGGGGGACAGCTGGGGCGTGCTGTTCTCGCACCCGAAGGACTTCACCCCCGTCTGCACGACCGAGCTGGGGTACGTCGCCAAGATCAAGCCAGACTTCGACAAGCGCAACACCAAGGTGATCGGCCTGTCCGTCGACCCCGTTGACCACCACGAGAAGTGGGCGGCCGACATCGCTGAGACCCAAGGCGCGGAGCTGAACTTCCCGCTCATCGGCGATCCCGATAAGCACGTGTCCGACCTCTACGACATGATCCACCCCAACGCCAGCGACACCGCAACCGTGCGCTCGGTGTTCGTCGTGGGGCCGGACAAGAAGGTGAAGCTCATCATCACCTACCCGCAGTCCACCGGGCGCAATTTCGACGAAATCCTGCGGGTGATCGATTCCCTCCAGCTCACCGCCGGCTATTCGGTGTCCACGCCCGCCAACTGGCGTGACGGCGAGGACGTCATCATCGTGCCCGCCGTGTCCGACGAGGACGCCAAGGCGAAGTTCCCCAAGGGCTGGAAGGCGCTGAAGCCTTACCTGCGACTGACCCCGCAGCCCAACCGCTGAGCGCCCCGCCTCAGGCGTCGGCGCGCCGCCGGCCCCAGTCGGCCACCCAGACCGCCACTTCGGGCGCGAGGTGGTGCAGGTGGTCGAGGGGCCGCTCGCGCACCATGGTGGCCGACACGGGCACCGTGGCGCGCTCGGGGTCGACGGCGACCGCGACCGCGCCCAGCCGCCGGGCCAGCTCGATCCCGTAGGGCTCCGACGAGAACACGACGTGGGGCCCGGTCGCGAGCGGCCAGCGCGAGCGGAACAGCGCCACCCACCGCTCCCACAGCTCGAGGTCGTCGAAGTCGGTCGGCAGGTCGTGGCGCACCTCGACCACGGTCGCCTCGGGGTGGAGCCGCGCCAGCCATGCGGCCCGGAGCTCACCGGGGATGGGCTCGTCGTCGCGCGTGTTGACGAACACCACCAGGCGCTCCACCTGGCGCGCCGCCGAGGCGATGAGGTGGCTGTGCCCGAGGTGGGGCGGGCAGAAGCGCCCGATCACCAGACCGGTGGCCGGTCGCTCGTCCCCGGGCACGGGCACGGGTGGCGACGGTAGCGGCCGGCGGTCCCCACGGTGGCCGGCGGGGGTTGGCCCCCGGTGGGACAGGGGGCATACCTGGTAGCGCTTTGCGCTTCAGCCGGGCAGGCTGGCGTGATGTCCACCCTGACCCCTCCCGCACCCCCCACCGTCGCCGCCGCCCGCGCCCTCGACGTCGTCAAGGTCTACGGGAAGGGCGAGGCCGCCGTCCGGGCTCTCGACGGCGTCACCGTCGAGTTCCCGCGGGGCGTCTACTCGGCGATCATGGGCCCGTCGGGCTCGGGCAAGTCGACGCTCATGCACTGCGTGGCCGGGCTCGACACCATCACCTCGGGCCAGGTGTTCATCGGCGACACCGATTTGTCGGCCCTCAGCGACAAGGAGCTCACGACCCTGCGCCGGGACAAGGTGGGATTCGTCTTCCAGGCGTTCAACCTGGTGCCGACGCTCAACGCCTACGAGAACATCACGCTCCCGCTGTTGCTGGCCGGGCGGAAGCCCGAGCGCGACTGGGTCGACGGCGTCATCCGCACGGTCGGGCTGGGCGACCGCCTGCATCACCGTCCCAGTGAGCTGTCCGGCGGCCAGCAGCAACGCGTCGCCGTGGCCCGCGCCCTGGCCAGCCGGCCCGAGATCATCTTCGCCGACGAGCCCACCGGCAACCTCGACAGCAAGGCCGGCGCCGAGATCCTGGCGTTCATGCGCCGGGCCGTGCAGGAACTGGGCCAGACCATCGTCATGGTCACCCACGACCCGATGGCCGCGGCCTACGCGAACCGGGTGACGTTCCTCAACGACGGGCGCGTCGTCGACGAGATGCAGCAACCCACGGCCGAGCGGGTGCTCGACCGCATCAAGGCGTTCGGAGAGTAGGCATGCTGAAGGTCACCCTTGCCTCGGCCCTCGGGCACAAGCGGCGACTCGTCGGCACAGCCGTCTCGGTGATCATCGGGGTCGCCTTCCTGGCGGGCACGTTCATCTTCACCGACACCCTC
>JBIOZN010000505.1:0-3010 GCA_044871175.1 Acidimicrobiales bacterium
CACCACCGACCTCGCGATGTTCGACCACATCGTGCCCTGCGGCATCGAGGGCAAGCGGGTGACGTCGCTGGCCGCCGAGGGCGTGGCCGTCGACATGGAGACCGTGGTCGACGCCGTGGCCCGCCGGGCGGTCGAGTGCTGGGGAGGCGGTGGCCTCGACCGCGCCGACGTCGCCTGGCGCCACGCTCCGTCCGACCTGGCGCCCTTCTCCCGGGGCGAGGGCCCGGGGGCGACGGGCACGAACGTTCGCCTGGTCGGCCGCCTGGCCGAGGCCGGCGTCACCGCCGGGCTCCCGCTGGCCGAGCGCAAGCCCGACTGGCTGCGGGCCAAGGCGCGCATCGGATCGGACTACCTGCGCCTGAAGCACACCATGCGCGACCTCGGCCTGGTCACCGTGTGCGAGGACGCCGGCTGCCCCAACATCTTCGAGTGCTGGGCCGACGGCACGGCCACGTTCATGATCAACGGCGACCGCTGCACACGCGCCTGCGGGTTCTGCCTGGTCGACACGTCCAAGCCGCTCCCCCTCGACCCCGGCGAACCCGCCCGGGTGGCCGAGGCGGTGGCGCGAATGGCACTGGCCCACGCCGTCGTCACCGCCGTCGCCCGGGACGACCTGGCCGACGGCGGCGCCGCCGCCTTCGCCGCCACCATCGTCGCCATCCGGCGCCGCAACCCGGCCACCGCCGTCGAGGTGCTCATCCCCGACTGCAAGGGCGACCCAGCGGCCCTCGACACGATCTTCGCGGCGCGCCCCGACGTGCTCAACCACAACCTCGAGACCGTCGCCCGGCTGCAACGGGCGGTGCGGCCCTCCGCCGGCTACGCCCGCAGCCTGGCCGTGCTGGCCCGGGCCAAGGCGGCCGGGCTGGTCACCAAGTCGGGGATCATCGTCGGCATGGGCGAGACCGACGTCGAGGTGGAGGGCGCCTTGGCCGACCTCGCCGCCGTGGGCACCGACATCGTCACCATCGGGCAGTACCTCCGCCCGACGACGCACCACCTGCCCGTCGCCCGCTGGGTCCGGCCGGACGCGTTCGCCGCCTACCGGGAGGCCGGCGAGGCGTCCGGCATCGGCCACGTGGAGGCGAGCCCGCTCACCCGCGCCAGCTACCACGCCCGCCAGGCGGCCGCCCCGGTGGGCGTCGGGTCCAGAGCGGGCGGCGCTCGGACGCGGGCGTGAGTGAGCTCGTCCACCTCGCCGTCGAGCGGGGCATCGCCATGGTCACCCTCGACTCGCCCGCCAACCGCAACGCCCTGTCCCGCCAGCTCGTCGGCGAGCTCAGTGCTCATCTCGACACGGCCTTGGGAGACGCCACGGTGCGCGCCGTCGTGCTCACCCACACCGGCACGGTGTTCTGCGCCGGCGCCGACCTGAAGGAGCAGCGGCAGCCGCCCCCCTCCGACGCCGGCCGCGTGCCGCCGCTGCCCGACGTGCTCACCGCCATCATGGCCGCGCCCGTACCGGTGGTGGCATTGCTGCGCGGGGCCGCTCGCGCCGGCGGGATCGGCCTGGTGGCCGCCTGCGACATCGCCGTCGCCCCCACGACGGCCACCTTCGCCTTCAGCGAGGTGCACATCGGCGTCGTGCCGGCGATGATCGCCGTGCCGATCATCCGCCGCATGCAGGCCCGGGCGGTGAGCCGGTGGTTCCTCACCGGCGAGGTGTTCGACGCCACCGCCGCAGCCGCCGCCGGCCTGCTCACCGTGGCGGCCGACGATGTCGACGCAGCTGTCGCCCCCATTCTGGAGGGGTTCCGCAAGGCCGAGCCCGCAGCCCTCGCCCGGACGAAGGCGATCGTGGCCGAGCTGGCCGGTCTCGACCTGCCCGCCGGTTTCGCCCTGGCCGGCCGGGTCTCGGGCGAGTTCTTCGCCTCCGACGCGGCGAAGGAAGGGATGACGGCCTTCACCGAGAAGCGACCGCCCCGCTGGGCGGTGTGAGCACACGACGGGGGCGTCATGCCACCGCCTCGGCGAGGCGGGCGATCGCGGCTCGGCGGCGGTAGCGCACGGCGCGTTCGGTGAGGGCGTGCTGAGCGGCCACCGCGGGTACCGGCCGTAGCTCGACGAACAGGTCGCGCAGCAAGGTGATGTCGCCGGCCGGGAGGCCGCGGCGGCGGGCGGTTTCGAGCAGCCGGCCCACCACCTCCGAGGCGTTCCCGGCATCGCCGGCACACCGGCCGTCGAGCCCGCACAGCGGGGCCCGTTCCTCGATGAGGTCGTCGCTTTGGAGATGCTCGGTGACGCGGCGCAGCCGCCGGGGCCGTACGAACGTGAGGTACTCGGTGTCGCGCACGATGTTGGCGGCGAACTTGGCCGGTCGTCGCCGGAGGGGATACGTGACGATCACCGTCCAGGCCGTCGGCACGAGCTCATCGAGCAGCGAGCTGATCGCCTGGTGCTCGGTGTGGCTCCGCCGCCGGGCGATGCTCACGAGGGCGGGGAGGACCCGTTGGACGACCACCCGTCCGGCCAGTTCGTCGGCCGGCGCGAGCGTGACGAGGGCGCCGAGGACAGCGTCGGCCGTCGCCGCCGGCGTGGGGGCCCCGGCCCCGGCGGCCACCAGCAGTTCGGGGAGGTTGCGGGCACGGAGCCGCGTATCGGCGCTCCAGCGCTGGAGGGCGGCCGTCGCCGCCGCCGAGGCGACGAGGCGGTCCCAGTCGTCGTTCCATCGGCGGGCGGCGGGGTGGCGGGGTACTGGACGGCGGGTGGTGAGGGGGGAGAGGCGGGCGCAGCACATGGCGGCAGGGTCCGCGAGGGCCACCACCGAGGGCGTCACCGGGCCGCCCCGGTGTCGCGGTGACCGTTCACCGGCCTCGATCAGGCGCCGGTGAGCTCGGTTCGGTACGGTCGGTGAGGGCCGCGGGGGCGGCCCAGTGAGAAACCGGGAGGTCCTGGTGGACGACCGTTTGCGCTTCGGCATCTTCATGGCCCCGTTCCATGTCGCCGGTGAGAACCCGACGCTGGCCCTGGAGCGGGACCTGGAGCTGGTGAGCCATCTCGACCGCCT
>JBIOZN010000506.1:0-3095 GCA_044871175.1 Acidimicrobiales bacterium
CGGGCTGGCGCTGGTGCTGCTGGTCGGCGCCGGCCTGGCCCTGGCCGTGCTCGTGTACCGCACCGACTACCGGCCGCCCCGCCGGCGCACGGCGGCGTCGGGCGCCGGCGGGGCGGCCTCGGGCCCCGGCGCAGCGGCGCCGGCCGCCAGCCGCAGCGAGGACGTCGGGCGGGCCGCGGGCCGGGCCCTCGGGCGCACGATTCGTGCTTACAAGGGGCGCGCCGACAAGGGCGAGGACAAGCGTCCCTAGGCTGGCCCGCCGTGGACGCGCCGCCCCCCGACCCCGCCAAGCTGCTGGCCGACTGGGACGAATGGGAGCGCGGCGTCACCCCGCCGGGCCGGGTGATGGCCAACCTCAAGCTGCACGGCCTGCCCCTCCTGCTCGCCCGCCTGGCCGACGAGGCCGGCGGCCCGGCGTGAGCGACGGCCCCGCCACCCGCCGGCCGGGCGGCCGCCAGCCCATCCCCCGGCCGGCGCACTGGAGCGACGGCGGCCCGGCCCGGTGGGCGGGCGTGCCCGCCGGCGCGCGCCACCTCGACCTCGACACGCTCGTCGAGCGCATCCGCCGCCGCGGCCCGGGGCGCGTGCCGCAGCCCGAGCCCCTCGGCGCCCGGCACTCGGCGGTCCTCATCGCCCTGTTCGAAGAGGACGCCGGCCCCGAGGTGGTGCTCACCCGGCGCAGCGAGGCGCTTACCAACCACCGGGGCGAGATCAGCTTCCCCGGGGGCCGCGTCGACCCGGGCGAGACCGCCGAACAGGGGGCGCTGCGCGAGGCCTGGGAGGAGGTGCTGCTCGATCCCGGCTCGGTCGAGGTGGTGGGCGAGCTCGACCACCTCTACACCGTGGTGAGCCGCAGCCACATCGTGCCCGTCGTCGGCCGGTTGCCGGGCCGCCCCGAGTTGCAGGCCGCTACCCTCGAGGTCGACCGCATCTTCAGCGTTCCCCTGCTGGAGCTGCTGGGCGACGACACCTACCACGGCGAGGTGTGGGGCACACCCCCGTTCGAGCGGCCCCTCTACTTCTTCGACCTCGACGACGAGACCGTGTGGGGCGCCACGGCTCGCATGCTGGTGCAACTCCTCGAGGTGGCCCTCGGCGTGGACGAGGCCGCGGGGGCAGTGTGAGCGGGAGCGATCTGGCCGACGAGAGCATCCCGGCCGGTCCCTTCACCCTGCGCCCGTGGGAGGCGGCCGACCTCCCCTGGATGCAGCACGCGTGCCAGGACCCCGAGATCCACCGTTGGACGCACGTGCCCCGTCCCTACGGGGCCGCCGACGCCCTGGCCTTCCTGGCCTATGCCCGGCACGCCCGGGCCGCGGGCACGGCGTACCCGTTCGCCATCGTCGACACCGACTCGGGCGCCCTGCTGGGCTCCATCGACGTACGCGACCTCGACGGCGAGCGCCCCGGGCGCATCGGCTACTGGGTCGCCTGGGACGCCCGGGGCGGCGGGGTGGCGTCCACCGCCCTCACTGCCTTGGTCGGGTGGTGCACGGGCCGGCTCGGCCTCGGCGAGGTGTGGCTGGTGGCGGCCGAGACCAACCAGGCCAGCCGGCGGGTGGCCGAGCGGGCCGGTTTCCGCGTCGAGCGGGTGGAGGACGGCCTGGCCGTCGACGGCGACGAGGCCGTGCCCGGCGTCGTCTACGCCCGCCCCTGACGCCCGTGCCGCCGGCATCCACGAGCGTTGGGTCACTTTCGCGTCGTCTGTGCGCGAAAAGTGTCCCAACCCTCAGGGGGGTGGGGGGCGAGGGCCTGGAGCAGGTGCCACGCGGCCGCCACGTGGCGGTGCTCGGTGGTGCGGTTACCGATGCACACCCGCAGCACCGAGCGGCCGTCCAGCGTCGTACGGGTGAACAGGGCCCGCCCGGTGGCGTTGGCCGCCGTGACGAGGTCGTCGGTGGCGGCGTCGCCGGCCACGAGGCGGAGGCACGCGAGGTTGAGCATGCGGGGGGCGGCCAAGACGAAGCGGTCGTCGGCCGCGACCCAGGCGGCCAGCTCCTCGGCCCAGGCCACGTGGCGGCGGATCATCGCCTGCACCGGCGCCACGCCGTCGACTCGCACCGTGAACCACAGCTTGAGGGCGCGGAAGCGCCGGCCGAGGGGCACCTGCCAGTCGCGGTAGTCGATGACCCCGCCCTCTTCCGAGGCCCGGTTGCGGAGGTACTCGGGGGCGATCGACAACGCGTGGGTGAGCGCCGACCGGTCGGCCACGTAGAACAGGTCGCAGTCGAAGTTCACCCCCATCCACTTGTGCGGGTTGGTGCAATAGCTGTCGGCTCGCTCCACCCCGGCGTGCACGAACCGCAGCTCGGGGCACAGCGCGGCGATGCCGGCCATGGCGCCGTCGACGTGCAGCCACGGCCGCGGCGTCCCGGGCGCGTCGGCCAGCACCTCGGCTATGGCCGGCACCGGGTCGATGGCCATCGATGACGTCGTGCCCACGGTGGCCACCACCAGGAAGGGCCGGCGTCCGGCGGCCCGGTCCTCGGCCAGGGCCGCGGCCAGGGCGTCGGGCCGCAGCGCAAAGGCGTCGTCGTGGGCGACGAGGCGTAGGGCCTCGGGCGCCAGGCCGGCGATGCGGAGGCCCTTCTCCACCGACGAGTGGGCCTGATCGGTCGTGTAGGCGACCAGGCGGCCATCAGCGCCACCGCCCGCCCGCTCCCGGGCGGCCACGATGGCGCACAGCGTGGCACTCGACGCCGAGTCCTGGATCACCCCGCCCCCGGGCCCGTCCGAGCGGAACCGGGCGGGTAGGCCGAGCAGGTCGACCATCCAGTCGAGGACGTGGGTCTCCAGCTCGGTGGCCGCCGGGCTGGTGGCCCACAGCATCCCCTGCACGCCGAGGCCGGCCGACGCCAGCTCGCCCAGGATCGACGGGTACGAGGTGTTCGACGGGAAGTAGGCGAAGAAGCTGGGGTGCTGCCAATGGACGAGGCCAGGGACGACGACGTCGTCGAGATCGGCCAGCACCGCCTCGAACGGCTCGGGCCCCGCCGGCGGGTCGAGGGGCAGGTGCGAACGCACGTCACCCGGCTTCACCGCGGGGCTCACCGGGTACTGCTCGATCTCTTCCAGGTAGGTCGCGATCCAGTCGA
>JBIOZN010000507.1:0-3113 GCA_044871175.1 Acidimicrobiales bacterium
GCGCCAGCTGTAGTCGGCGGAGGCGAGGGCTATGACCGTGGCGAGCGCTGACACCGCATTGCTCCTGAAGGTTGTGAAGGGGTTCACATGCCCGCACCGCGGCAGGTGGTTCGGCAGTGACCCTTTGGCCGCAGGCTAGGAGACGTCGTTGCAGCATGCAAGGGGTTGGACATGGGCGGTTGACGGGCCGGAAACACGGCCGCCATCCTCAGTGATTGCACCTTCGGCGGGCTCATAGACCCCGAGGGTGCGAACCGGGTCAGGGGATGACGAGGTTGAGGGCCTCGGGCTCGTGGCGCAGCTCGAACCGGGTCAGCTCGCCCAGGAAGTCGCCGTCGATCTGGTAGGGCACGGGCGTCGCGGCCGTGAGCAGCAGGCGGCCGAGGTCGCTGCGCTGCACCAGCCCGGGCAGCGCCGGCAGGCCGCCCCGCCGCAGCGCCCCCCCGACGGCCCGCAGCAGCACGCCGGCGCCCAGCGTCCGGAAGGCGACGAGCACCAGACCCCGGTCGAGCGTAGCCGCCGGGGCCAGGTGCAGGGGCCGGTTGCCGAGGAACGTGTACGGGTTGGTGTTGAGCACCACGGCAAAGGCGGCACCGTCCACGTCGCGGCCGCCCGACATCGCCGCCCGGAAGCGGGGCGGGTCACGGTGGTACCGGACCCAGGTGGTGAGACCGGCGTAGATGTACAAGGGGTGAGCGGCGTAGCGCTTGATCTGCACGTGACGCTCCACTGCCTCCACCACGGCGGCGTCGAAGCCCACGCCCACGTGGAACAGGAAGTACCGCCCGTTGAGCGAGCCCAGGCCGACGCGCTTCATCGATTGGCGCTCGATGGCGGCGGCCATGATGCGCCCGGCGGGCACGGGGTCGTTGGGGAGGCCGATGGTGCGGGCGAACACGTTCGTGGACCCACCCGGCAACGGGGCCAGGGCGCAGTCGGTGCCGGCCAGGCCGTTGGCCACCTCGTTGAGGGTGCCGTCGCCGCCGAGGGCGACCACCACGTCGACGCCCCGAGCGGCGGCGTCCGACGCCAGCCGGGTGGCGTGGCCGCGCCGGTTGGTCTCCACGAGGGTGACGTCGTTGCCATGTCGCAGTGCCTTGGTGACCACCACGCGGTTGCGGGCGGTGACCGACGTGGCGAACGGGTTGACGACGATGAGGACGCGCACGCTGCCTCCGAGACGGGAACGCTAGCCCGCTCGGGCGAGCGCAAGGGCCGACCGCGCCGCGCCGCTACCCGTAGGTAACCCACCGCACGTGCGGATGGCACACTGGGCGGCCATGAACGTCGTCGTCTGCGTGAAGCAGATCCCCGACCCGGCCCTGCCCGGGCAGCTCGACCCGTCCACCAACACGCTCAAACGGGACGGCAAGCTCATCCTCGACGACTCCGACGCCTACGGGGTGGAGATGGCGCTCCAGCTGGTGGCCGCCGCCGGCGGGGGCGAGGTGAGCCTGGTCTCGATGGCCCCCAACAACGAGGTGTCGGGGCTGCGCACTGCCCTCGCCATGGGCGCGGCCAAGGCCGTGCTCGTGTCCGACCCGGCCCTGCAGGGGTCCGACGCCCTCACCACCGCCAAGGTGCTGGGCAAGGCGGTCGAGCGGGCGGGGAACGGCGACCTGGTCATCACCGGTACCGAGTCCACCGACGGCTATTCGGGCACTGTCGCCGAGCAGTTGGCCGAGGTGCTGGGCCGGCCGTCGGTGACCTTCGCCAAGCACGTCGAGGTGGCCGACGGCACGCTCAAGGTGCAGCGCCAGACCGAGCTCGGCTACGACGAGGTCACCTGCCCGCTGCCCGCGCTGATCTCGGTCACCGCGGGCGTGGTCGAGCCGCGCTACCCCAGCTTCAAGGGCATCATGGCGGCCAAGTCCAAGCCGGTCGACACGGTCACCGCCGCCGACCTGGGCGTCGGCCCCGTGGGCACCGACGGCTCCGGTCAGAAGGTCGTCGACGTGCGCGCCGCCGAGGCCCGCACGGCGGGGGAAGTGATCGAGGACGACGGCGAGGGCTTCGGCCGGGTCGTGGCCTTCCTCGAGGATCTCAAGGTCATCTGACGGCACGCGAGCGACAGGAACCAGTCCCATGGCAATCAACAACATCTGGGTATTCGCCCAGTCGAGCGACGGCGAGCCGTCGTCGGCCACCCTCGAGCTGCTCACCAAGGCGCGGTCGCTCGGGGGCACCGTGTCGGCCTTCCACGCCGGCACGGACGGGGCCGCAGTGGCCCCCAGGCTCGGGGCCTACGGCGCGGCGAAGGTGTACTGCGCCGGCGACCTCGGCGGCAAGCTGCCAGGGCCGGCCGTGTCGGCGGCCATGAAGGCCGTCATCGACGGAGGCGACGCCCCCGACCTCGTGCTGTTCGCCACCAGCTACGAGGGCCGTGACGTGATGTGCCGGCTGTCGGTGAAGCTCGATCGCACCCTGCTCACCAACAACGTCGACATCGCCGTCGACGGCGACACCGTCACCGCCACGACGGCCATCTTCGGGGGCAACACGCTCGTCACCACGGCCTTCACGGGGCCGCCGCCGTACCTCGCCAACTTCCGGCCCAAGTCCTTCGCCGCCGAAGAGGGCGGCGCGGCGGCGGGCGAGCTGGTGATGGTCGACGTGCCCGAGCTGGGCGCCACCGGGGCGGCCACCGTGGACGCCGTGCACGTCGAGGAGACCACCGGGCCCAAGCTCGACGAGGCCGACATCGTGGTGGCCGGCGGCCGCGGTCTGGGCGAGGCGGCCAAGTTCGACCTCATCGAGCAGTTGGCCAAGTTGCTGAAGGCGGCGCCGGGGGCCACCCGAGCCATCGTCGACGCCGGCTGGGTGCCCTACTCCTACCAGGTGGGCCAGACGGGCAAGGTGGTGAAGCCCACGGTGTACATCGCCGCCGGCATCTCCGGGGCCACCCAGCACATGGTGGGGATGAAGGGCTCGAAGAACATCATCGCCATCAACAAGGACAAAGAGGCGCCCATCTTCTCGATCGCCGACCTCGGCATCGTGGGCGATGTCCACAAGGTGCTGCCCAAGCTCATCGAGGCCCTGCAGGGCCGCTGACCGCAGCGCTCACCGGCGCCCGCCGCCTCCCCCTCGGAGCGTTGGGTCACTTTCGCGCG
>JBIOZN010000508.1:0-2472 GCA_044871175.1 Acidimicrobiales bacterium
GGGATCAACCTTCACAACCGGGGCATCGGGTTCTCGCTGGTGCCCGGCCACCCCGCGGAGTACGGGCCCGGTCGCCGCCCGCCCCACACGCTCTCGCCCGCTGTGGTCACCCGTCCCGACGGTGCGCTTCACGCGGTGCTCGGCACCCAGGGCGGCGACGGCCAGCCCCAGATCCTGCTGCAGGTGCTGGCCCGGCTCCTGGGCTCCGACCAGTCGCCGGGCCGGGCCATCGCGAGCCGCCGCTGGGTGCTGAGCGGGTCGGGTCAGGGCTTCGACACGTGGACGGCACCGGGCGGACCCACCGTCGTGGTCGAGGGTGGAGCTCCCCGGGCGTGGGCCGAAGCTCTCGCCGCCGCGGGCCACGCCACGAGGGAGGGGGCCGCCTTCGACCACGGGTTCGGGCATGCCCACCTGATCGTGCGGCGGCCCGACGGGATGCTGGCCGGAGCCTCCGATCCCCGGGCTCGCATCGGCGCCGCGGCCGGCGTCTGAGCCGTGGACGCGACGCCCGTCACCGCGTGCCCGAAGCACATGACGTACGGACCGTGCGGGGGCGTCGACCCTGACGGGACGTGCGAGCTGGGTGACCGCCGCTGCACGTTCGTCGACGGCGGGCTCGTCGCCTGGACCGGCCCACCGGCGCCCCGGGCCCGGCCCGCCGACCCGCTGTTCGACCGGACCGACGCCTGGCCGATCGTGGTGGCCGACCTGCCCGAGCGCAGCCTCGACAGCGACAGCGTGCGCCGGGCCGCGTCGGCCCTCGCCGGTCACGCCGACGCGGTGCTCTTCGGCGATGCCGGGTGGGCGCGGGTCCAGCTCCCTCCGTCGTACCGCGCCGGCCTCGTCGCCCGCGAGGGCATCCGGGCCTGGGCCGGGCTCAACTGCCGCGACCGCAACCGGGTGGCGCTGGAGGGCGAGCTGGCCGCGCTCGCCGAGCTCGGCGCGCTCGTCCACTGCGTCACCGGCGACCACACCCAGCTCGGGAACCGTCCCGATGCGCAGCCGGTCTTCGACTTCGACGCGGTGCGGCTCGCGGCGCTGGCCAACGCCATGGGCCTCGTCGTCTCCGTCGGCGAGAACCCCGTCGCTCCGCCCTACGATCTGCGACCGGCCCGGGCCGCGGAGAAGGCCCGCGCCGGCGCCCACGTGTGCTTCGTGAACCACGCCGGGTCGGCCGATTGCGTGCGCGCCTTCGTCGAGGCGACACGGGCCGCGGGCGCCGCCGACATGGTGTTCCTGGCCTGTGTGCCGTTGGTCGCCAGCAGGGCCGGCCTGGACCTCATCAAGACGTTCACGGGCCTCGTGCTGCCCGAGGGCTTCGTGGCGGCGATCGACGGCGCGGCCGACCCGTTCGCCGAGGGCGTCGCCCAGGCCATCGCGTTCGCTCGGGCAGTGTTGGGGGTACCCGGGGTCGCGGGTGTCGACCTGAGCGCGGCCTTCCCGCCCGGGACCGAGGACGTAGCCACGCGTGCCGCCGTCGCGGTGGCCAGGGAGCTCCGCGCCTGATGCTCCTGGTCGGCGCCACCCTGCCCGACGGCACCACGGGCGACGTCCGGCTCCGGGGCGGCTCGATCGCCGAGGTCGGCCGGACCCTCGTCCGCCGGGTCCCCGACGACGGCGACGCCGGCCCCGAGGCGGGCGGCGAGGAGGTCGTCGATCTACGCGGGTTCCTGCTCCTGCCGGCCCTGGCCGAGCCCCATGCCCACCTCGACAAGGCGCTCACCGCCGACCGCGTGCCCAACCGCACCGGCGATCTGTTCGGGGCCATCGAAGCCTGGGTGTCCTACCGGCCGCAGCTCACGGTCGACGACATCGTCGATCGTGCCACCCGCGCCGCCCTGGTCCTGCTGGGCAACGGGACCACGGCGATCCGGACCCACGTCGACGTCGCGGCCGACGTCGGCCTTCGCTGTGTCGAGGCCCTCTCGATCGTGAAGGCGGCGCTGGCCGACCGGCTCGACCTGCAGATCGTGGCGCTCGTGGCCCCGCCGCTCGGCGGCCTTCTGGGGGCGGATCACCAGGCCCTGCTGCGCGACGCCATGGACGCCGGCGCCGACGTGGTGGGCGGCTGCCCGCACATCGACCCCGAGCCGATGGCCGCCCTCCACCACTGCGTCGCGCTGGCCGCCGACCTCGAGCGACCGATCGATCTCCACATGGACGAGACGCTCGACCCCGCGGTGCTGGGCGTCGTCGAGCTGGCCGCCGATGTGTCGGCGCGCCGGTTCGGGCCCGGCGCGACCGCCAGCCACTGCGTGAGCCTCGGCATGCAGGAACGTGACGCCCAGCTGCGGATCGCCGCCCGGCTGGCCGAGGCCGGGGTCGCGGTGATCACCCTGCCGCAGACCAACCTGTTCCTGCAGGGCCGTTCCCACCCGGTGGCGACGCCCCGGGGGCTCACCGCGCTGCGCCCGCTCCTGGATGCCGGCGTCACGGTCGCGGCCGGCGGCGACAACCTGCAGGATCCGTTCA
>JBIOZN010000509.1:0-5820 GCA_044871175.1 Acidimicrobiales bacterium
CACGCGCCACAGCGCGCCCACGTCCACGGGTACGACCCGTCGGCCTTCGCGCCGGAACACGCCCGGGGCCAGCGGCTGCCCGGGCACGGCGCCGCCGTGCACGCGGGCGGCGCTGACCAGCCGGTCCACGAGCGCGGGCGAGGCGAACGGCCTGGCGGCATCGTGGACGCAGATCACGTCGACCGCGCCCTCGGCCACGGCCGGGCCTAGCACCGCCAGTCCGGCGCGTTCGCTGGCCAGGCGGGTGCTCCCGCCGGCGACCACGTCGCTCACTTTGGCGAAGGGGCGGACGAGGGCGTCCGCCACGCCCCGGTCGACTTCACGGACGACGACCACCACGGTTCCGATCGCCGAAACCGTTTCGAGGGTGGCGAGCGAACGCTCGAGCGCCGAGCGCCCGGCGATGGGCACGAGAACCTTGTTGACGGCCAGGCCCGTGCGCGTCCCCGACCCCGCCGCCAGCACCACCGCCGCGGCCCGTGCCACCATCACCTTCGCCCCGAGGGGGCACGACCACCGCCGTGGACCCGCACCCGCCGCAACGTACCGACGTCGCCGTGCTCACCGTCGCCGCCGACGCCCCGATCACGCTCGAGGCCCTCGCCGGGTGCGAGGCCGCCTCGTGGCTGGCCCTCGTCCCGCCCGGAACGGCGCACGATGGCGTGGCCACCTTCCTCAGCGCCGCCGTCGAGCGCGCTACCGGCAGCGTCGTGCTCGTCGCCACCGCCCACCCCGTGACCGACGCCGTGAAACAGGTGCGCCCCGACGGCACGGTGGTGCGCACGGTCGACCGCGCGACACTCGTGCGCCTCGCCCTGCCCGCCCTGGCGCGCCGGACGGCCGTCGTTGGGGCGCTCGCTGACGGCCGCGACCGCGATGCGGGCGCCCTCCTGGTCACGCTCGCCGTGCGGGGCGACGTGGTCGCCATCGCGGATCACCGGTAGCGTCCGACGCGGTGGGCTTCCGCCTCACCACCCGTCCGGGCCATCCGACGTTCGTCGACCTCCCCTGGGAGGCGCCGCTGGCCGCCTGGACGACGGACCGGATCGTGTCGCCCGTGCGCGGCATCCATCGCCACGTCGTGCAGTTCATCGCCTACGGCTCCGACGTCTACGCGCTGAAAGAGCTACCGCCGCCGATCGCCGAGCGCGAGTACCGGCTGCTGCGCGCCCTCGACGAGCGCCTGGTCCCGGTGGTGGAGGCCGTGGGCGTAGCCAGCGGGCGAGCCGACGCCGACAGCACACCGCTCGACGACATCCTCATCACCAAGCACCTCGAGTACTCGCTGCCGTACCGGGCCCTTTTCCTGCGCACGACGCTGATCGAGCTGTGGAACCCGCTCCTCGACGCCCTCGCCCAGCTGCTGGTGCGCGTGCACCTGGCCGGCTTCTTCTGGGGCGACTGCTCGCTGTCCAACACCCTGTTCCGGCGCGATGCCGGCGCCCTGGCGGCCTGGCTGGTCGACGCCGAGACGGGCGAGCTGCGTCCCGAGCTCTCACCGGGCCAGCGCGCCCACGACCTGGAGGTGGCCGAGGTCAACGTGGTGGGTGAGCTGCTCGACATCGTCGCCGCCCGTCGCGGCGACGGCGTCGGGGCCTTCGACGACCTCCCCTTCGATCCCGCCGCCATCGCCGAGACCCTGCGCCGGCGGTACGGGAGCCTGTGGCACGAGCTCACCAACGTCGAGGTGTTCGCGGTCGACGAGCAGTGGCGGGTGGACGAGCGCATCCGGCGCCTCAACGACCTGGGGTTCGACGTGGAGGAGCTCGAGCTCGTCCAGGACCCGGACGCGGGCGAGGCCGGCGGCCACCGGCTCCGCCTGCGCACGCGGGTGGTCGAGCCCGACCACCACCGTCGCCGCCTCCTGCAGCTCACCGGCCTCGACGTGCAGGAGAACCAGGCGCGCCGCCTCCTCAACGACATCCTCGGCTACCGCGCCTTCCTGGAGCGCCAGACGGGCCGCCCGGTGAGCGAGCAGATCGGTGCGCTGCGGTGGATGGTGGAGGTCTTCGAGCCCACCCTGGCGATGGTGCCGGCCGAGCTGCGGGCCAAGCTGCCCGATGCCGAGATCTTTCATCAGGTGCTCGAGCACCGCTGGTTCATGTCCGAGCGCGCCGGCCGGGACGTCGGCACGCCGGCCGCCACCCTCGACTACCTGCGAGGCGTGCTGGCCGCCCTGCCCGACGAGCGCACCGTGCTCACCTCCCCGCCCACCGCCGAGATCCCCATCATCCGCTGAACTGACGAGCGCGCCAGTGGGGCGCGCCCCGTCGCTGTCCTAGCCTCCACAGCCCATGTCGCCACCGCCGTCGCCCCCCGGGCAGGTGCTCGTGCTCGGGTGCGGCTCGGTCAGCCAGTGCACCGTGCCGTTGCTGCTCGAGCGCTTCGACCTCGACCCCCAGCGCGTCACCATCCTCGACATGGTCGACAACCGCGAGCGGGTCGCCGATGTACTGGGCAAGGGCGTCGCCTACGAGCGCGACGAGATCACCCGCGACAACCTGGCGGCGGTGCTCGGCCGCCACCTGGGTCCCGGCGACGTGTGCCTCGACCTGGCGTGGAACATCGAGTGCGGTGCCATCGTCGGCTGGTGCCGCGACCACGGTGTCCGCTACCTCAACACTTCCGTCGAGGTGTGGGACCCCTACGCCGACGCCGCCGCCACCCATCCGCTCGACCGCACGCTGTATGTGCGGCACATGGCCCTGCGCCGGCTCATCGCCTCGTGGCCCGACAACCGGGGCCCGTCGGCGGTGGTGGAGCACGGGGCCAACCCGGGCCTCGTCTCCCACTTCACCAAGCAGGCCCTCGTTGACATCACCGGGCGAGTGCTGGCCGAGGGGCGGGCGACGGGCGAGCGGGCGGCGGTGCTCGTGGCCGCCCTCGCCGACGATGCGTACCCGACGCTCGCCCACGTGTTGGGCGTCAAGGTGATCCACATCTCCGAGCGCGACACCCAGATCACCGACCGGCCCAAGGGGGAGGACGAGTTCGTCAACACCTGGTCGGTGGAGGGCTTCTACGAAGAGGGCACGGCGCCGGCCGAGCTGGGGTGGGGCACCCACGAGCGCCGGCTCCCGCCCGGGGCCTACCAGCACGCCGGCTACGGGCCCGGCAACCAGATCTGCCTGGCCCGCCCGGGGGTCAGCACGTGGGTGCGCAGCTGGGTGCCCTGCGGCGAGATCACCGGCATGGTCGTCCGCCACGGCGAGGCCTTCACTATCTCGGACCACCTGACGGTGCGGGACGAGCGTGGACGTCCGTTGTACCGACCCACCGTGCACTACGCCTACTGCCCGGCCGACGCCGCGGTGAACAGCCTGCATGAGCTGGAGATGCGGGGCTGGCAGCTCCAGCCGCGCCAGCGCATCCTCAACGACGAGATCGTGGCCGGCCGGGACGAGCTCGGCGTGCTGCTGTTGGGCCACGACCTCACGGGCTGGTGGACCGGGAGCCTGTGCTCGATCGACGAGGCCCGGGCGACGATTCCCCACCAGAACGCGACCACATTGCAGGTGGCGGCCGCCGTCCTGGGCGCCTTCGACTGGATGCTGCGCCGGCCCCACGAGGGCGTGCGGGTGCCCGACGAGCTCCCCTGGCGGGAGGTGATGGACGTCGCCTACCCCTACCTCGGCACCTGCCACTCGGGCCCGGTCGACTGGGACCCGCTGCGCACGCGCGCCGACCTGTTCGATCGCTGGAGCGGGCGCGCCCTCGACCACGACGATCCCTGGCAGTTCACCAACTTCGTCGTGTGATCCCGTGTGGCGCCGCAAGCCCCCGTTGTTCTCGGTCGGCACGGACCCCGACCCGCGGTTCTCCTACGCCAACGAGCGCACCTTCCTGGCCTGGAACCGCACGGCCCTGGCGCTGGTGGCGGCCGGGCTGGCGGTGACGTCGGTGCTGCCCGAGTTCAACGTGCCCGGCGGGCGGCGCCTCATCGGTGTGCCCTTGATCGCCCTGGGCGCCGTCCTTTCGATCGTCAGCTACCGGCGCTGGGACGCCAACGAGCGGGCGATGCGGTTGGGGCGACCCCTGCCGCCGTCATCCATCGCCAAGGTCCTGGCCGCCGGCGTCGGTCTGGCGGCGGTGGTGGCCGCCCTGGTGGCCGCCTTCGGGGCCAAGCGGTGAGCGACGCGCCCGACCCCGCCGAGACGGCCTACGAGCGCACTGATCTGGCCTGGAGCCGCACCAGCCTGGCCGGGGTGGTGGCCGCCGCCGCGGTGCTGCGCCGGTTGTGGGAACAGGTCGACGCCGGCAACGCCGTCGCCTTCGTGTTCACCGTGCTCGGGGTGGGCGCGCTGGTGGCCCTCGCCGGCTGGGCGTGGGCGCGCGCCGCCGCGCCGGGGCCGAGGGGCTCGGGCCCCGTCGCCCGGCCGCGTGCGATGCGGGGGATCGCGCTGGGCACCGTCGCCTTCGCCGGCGCCGCGCTCGTCCTGGCCGTGCTGCCCTACCCGAGGTGAGGACCGGTGGGCGCGGCCGCCGGGCCGCCGTCGTCGGCGGCCTCGGTGAGTGAGCCCGGGTCGGTCGGGTCGCTCGTGCGCTCCGGGGCCCCCACGCGCCACTCGTACAGGCCGGCATTGGCCTCGGCCGTCAGCACGATGATCCAGCCCACGACCACCAACCATGAGAGCAGCACGAGGGCCACGCCCAACGCGCCGTAGGCGTCAGCCGAGCTGGCCAGCTTGCGCCCGAAGTACAGCGTGGTGGCCACGTGCATGCCCTGGGTGGCGACGCCGAAGAACACCGCCCCAGGGAGCAGGTGGACCCAACGGCACGGGGCGTGCGGCAGCCGATGGGAGACCAGCAACCAGAAGCAACCCCACAGCATCACGCCGAGCAGTGAGATGAGCCACCAGGGCGTGCCTGTCTGGCGCCAGTGGTTGAACAGCAGTGCGAGGACGACAGCCGCGCCGCTGACGACGATGACGACGAGAGGCGCGGGCGAGGTGAGGCTCTCCTTGCGCACGGGTTGACGCCAGATGATGGCGTGCAGGCCGCGCACGGCCCGCAGCACGCCGCGCGCCGCCCACGCGGATGCGCCCACGCCGATCACCAGCGCGAGCCAATGGCTGCGCGACGACGACGACACTGCATCGGCGATGGAGCTGCTGATCGAGGTGCTCAGGCCCAGGTCCTCGGAGACATCCGAGGCGTCCTGGCGGGTGCCGGCCAGGCCGAAACCGGCGATAGCCACGTACGCCAGGGGGACGAGCATGATGAAGAGCCGGAGGGCCAGGTAGCTGGCGAGGATGGCGTCGGACACGACGCGCGGGCGCAGCGCGGCGGTGGTGGCGGCGTCCACCATGCGCGAGCGCTGGCGAGCCGCCTCCAGCGTCTCTTGCGCCCGCTGCCGGGCCTCGGCCACCCGGGCCTTGAGCGCGGGCGTGGCGTCGGGTTCCCCCTCGACGGCCTCCGGTGCCACCGGGGCCGGTGGTGTGTCGGCCATCGCTATGCGTCGCCCGTGGCCGCACCCGAAGGATCGCCGCGCACCTCACTCCTTCGCGTCGTCGATGTCGGGGCAAGCGTACTCGCGACCGTTTGTGGCCGCCGCGTTCGACCTCGTGTATCCCCCGGAGCTCTCGGCGCGATTTCCGCCATATATGGCGGGATTCGCGCCGAGTGTTCGTGGTACGCCCGGGACGCGCGCCCGGGGGCGCCGGCGCCGATCGGGGCTTCGACACCGCAAAGGACGGATCGTCCTCTACCCTGAGAAGCCTCGGCCGCGTCGAAGCGGGGCGACGACGGGGCGGCACACGACACCTACCATCTCGTCGATGAGCCCACGCCGCCGCCTCGCGTTCGCCCTTGTCACCGTCG